>CAYGNS010000153.1:0-6190 GCA_964351295.1 uncultured Gammaproteobacteria bacterium | reverse complement strand
GGCTAGACCTTGGCATGGCCAAGTTCTACCAATACTGGTTTCGGCATCGCGCCTTGGGCGGAGAGTCCAGTCTGTGGGATTATTCATTAAATCACGCCGCCGCCAAAGCCAATAAATTTGCCCGACTTGATCGCATCGAAGGCACTCCGCTCGCTGGCTTAACCCACGCTTTTCATTTTGATGCTGGCTTGTACGCGGCTTATTTGCGCGAATACGCCGAACAGAAGGGTGCCGTTCGTCTGGAAGGGACGGTGGTCGATGTTGTGCTTAATTCGGAGTCGGGCATGATCAACTCCGTAACGCTGGCCGATCACCGTACTATCGACGGCGATCTTTTTATTGATTGCTCAGGCTTTCGAGCGCTTTTGATTGGCGACGCACTGGGCAGCGCATACACCGATTGGAGTCATTGGCTTGCCTGCGATAGTGCGCTAGCGGTACCGAGCGAAGTAGTTGAACCTTGGTTGCCCTACACGCGTTCCACCGCACATGGGGCTGGCTGGCAGTGGCGTATTCCTTTGCAGCACCGAATTGGGAATGGTCATGTGTACTGCAGCCAATTTATGAATGATCACGAAGCACAGACTGTGTTACTTGCCAACTTAGACTCAGCACCGACGGCGGAACCTCGAAAGCTGAGCTTTACCACGGGATTACGTCAAAAGATGTGGGTTAAAAACTGTGTGGCGCTAGGCCTGTCGAGTGGCTTCATGGAACCGCTAGAATCCACCAGCATTCACTTAATTCAGTCTGGTATTAGTCGCTTATTAAATTTATTTCCAGATCAAGCGTTTCGCCAACCCGACATTGACGAATTTAATCGGCAGTCCTGTTTTGAGTTTGAGCGGATTCGCGACTTTTTAATTCTGCATTACTTTGCTAATAAGCGTACCGATACTGAGTTTTGGCGTTACTGCGCCAATATGACTGTGCCCGACAGCCTGCATGACAAGCTCGAGTTGTTTCGTTCGAGTGGCCGAATATTTCGCGATAACGATGAACTGTTTACCGACCTTGCATGGGTTCAGGTATGCGTGGGGCAAGGCGTTTGGCCAGAGCATTACAGTCCATTGGCGGATGCCATTACGTCTGCACAGCTAGACAAATTTTTACTCGATATTAAAACGTTAATCGCGGGTCAAGCGAACAAGCTCACTACGCACAAACAATATATTGGCGATTATTGTAGTGCCGCAAGCTAGGAGGAAAACGAGATGTCGTATAGGGTAATAAACTGTGCATTGGCCTTAGTTGGATTACTTTTGAGCGGGTCATCGACGGCGGGGTTGGTACATATAGAGCCGCCCCATTGGTGGCGAGGCATGCACAGTTCCGAATTGCAGATAATGTTGCACGGCAACTCGATCAGTCATCTGCAGGTCGAGCTAGTGGCCGAGGGTGCGACAGTGCAGCGAGTTGAACGCCGCGCTAATCCCAACTATTTGTGGCTCTATCTGCAATTGCAGCCTACAGGGTCGAATGAATTACACATTGAGCTACGCGATCCAACCACGGCTAAAGTGGTTGAGCAGTTTCGTTATGCACTATTAAATCGAGAAGAGGGCTCGGCGCATCGCGCAGGTTTTTCAGCTAAAGATTTAATTTACCTGATTACGCCTGATCGATTTGCCAATGGCGATACCCGTAACGACAGCCTCCCACAGTTGCTTGAGCAGGCAGATCGTGCCAATCCTGACGGTCGGCACGGTGGAGACCTACTGGGTATCGAACAAAATCTTGATTATTTGGCCTCGCTGGGTGTGGGACAAATTTGGTTAAACCCTATTCAAGAAAACAACCAGCCTAACTACTCGTACCACGGCTATTCCGTTACCGACTTGTATTCGGTCGATGCGCGCCTAGGGGGAAATCAAGCACTTGAACAGCTTACGAGTGCGGCCGCTAAGCGTGGTATTGGCTTTATTATGGACTCGATTCCGAATCATGTCGGCTCAGAACACTGGTGGATGCAAGACCTGCCGACGCCAACATGGGTGAATGGTGCTGGACAAGCCTATGTTCAAACTACCCACCGCCGCGAAACGATTCAAGACCCGTATGCAGCCGATATTGACATACAAGAATTTAGTGACGGCTGGTTTGTGCCGACCATGCCCGACCTTAATCAACGTGAACCCTTATTGGCAGACTACCTTATACAAAACGCACTATGGTGGATCGAAACAGCCCGCTTAAGTGGGCTGCGCGTAGACACCCTGCCGTATAGTGATAAGGAGTTTACCCGTGCGTACATGCGCAGAATATTAACTGAGTATCCTAGACTCAATATTGTGGGCGAAGAATGGACAACCAATCCAAGCATCGTGGCCTATTGGCAACTTGGCCAAGATAATCATGATGACTTTGATGCTGGTGTGCCGAGCTTGATGGATTTTCCAACTCAGGCGGCGTTAATAGCTGGGCTGCGTGAACCACAAACCGCGTATACGGGCATTGTGCAGCTGTACCGTGCAATCGCGAACGACTTTTTATACCCCGATCCAAACAACTTAGTGTTGCTGGCTGATAACCACGATATGAGCCGTATCTATACACAACTAGACGAGGACCCCCGTAAGCTTAAGATTGCTCTTGTTTTAATGGCCACACTGCGAGGTATTCCACAGTTGTTTTATGGCACTGAAATAGCAATGTCGAATGGCACTGACGATGCGCATGGTGTTATTCGTAGCGACTTCCCGGGTGGTTGGCCGCACGACACCGAAAGCGCATTTGCAGGGAAAGGGTTGTCACCACTGGCGACCTCCACGCTGGCGTTTACCCAAAAATTGTTTGGCTGGCGTAAATCGGCCAGCATGGTTCATTCAGGGCAGACCACGCATTTTGCGCCCGTACAAGATCATGGCGTATACGTTTTTGCGCGCTACAACCAGGCAGCCACGGCGCTTGTCTTGGTCAACGCGAGCACAACGGAGCACTCGGTGGATTGGTCGCGTTATGCCCAAGTGATAGGAACGGCTAAAAGTGCGCGGGCGGTGTTAAACGACGAAACAGTGATATTTGCCGAGCGTTTCGACCTGCAGCCATTGAGCGCGGTGATTTTGGAGTACGAGTCTGGTCAACCAACCGCTAAAAAAAATGGTTCAACCGAGCAATGAATACGTATGTGTGAGCTATGGTTGGGTTGGTCTACCCCTCTATAATGAATCAAAAATAGAACGACAACGACCTAGGAGGTTGCGTGATGCAAACCGCTAACAAAGCCGGTATATCTCGCAAAAAGCCAGAACTAAACTTTTGGCAAATCTGGAATATGTGTTTCGGTTTTATGGGCATCCAGTTTGGCTTTGCTTTGCAAAACGCCAACGTCAGCCGTATTTTCCAAACGCTCGGCGCCGACATGTCCACTATGCCTTTGTTGTGGATGGCTGCGCCGCTCACTGGATTAATCGTGCAGCCCATTGTGGGCTATTTCAGCGATAAAACCTGGAACCGCTTGGGGCGTCGGCGCCCGTATTTCCTGTGGGGTGCGATCTTAACTTCATTGGCATTAATCATTATGCCCAATTCGCCCAGCTTGTGGATTGCGGCTGGTACCTTGTGGATGCTCGATGCATCAATCAATATCTCGATGGAGCCGTTTCGCGCCTTCGTGGGCGACAATCTGCCCAGTTCGCAGCGAGCCCAAGGTTATGTAATGCAAACCTTTTTTATTGGTGTGGGCGCGGTCGTTGCTTCAGCCTTGCCTTACATTTTGAGTAATGGGTTCGGTATTGCCAATGTGGCCGAGCCCGGGCAGATTCCAGATACCGTGCGATATGCTTTTTACTGTGGTGCCTGCATATTATTTTTAAGCGTGTTGTGGACGGTTCTACGGTCAACGGAATACTCGCCCGAGGAGCTCGCATCTTTTACCGAACCGTTGGGTGTGCGGCAATCTTTGCTGTCGCAACCGATGGATTCTAACCAGCCGCACTTCTCGAATCATCGAGCCTCGGTGTGGGTGGCAACGAGTGCTGCAATGTTGCTCGCTATCTATGTGGGCAAGTGGGACGCACAACTTTATATTCTGGCGGGCGGTGCGCTTGCCTTCGGTCTGCTGCAATGGTGGGGCGCGGCCATGGAACGAGCTGGCCAGCAGAATGGACTTCTTGAAGCGTTTACAAGTGTGGCCACCATGCCTAAAACCATGCGCCAACTGGCCGTGGTGCAATTTTTTTCTTGGTTCCCACTGTTTGCCATGTGGATATACACCACATCGGCTGTTGCGTCGTATCACTTTGGCAGCGATGACCCCACTAGTATCGCGTACAACAATGGGGCGGACTGGGTGGGCGTGTTGTTTTCAGCGTATAACGCGTTTGCCGTTTTAGCGGCTCTTGTTATTCCGTTGGTGATTAGGCAGTTTGGACTAAAGATTACCCATCAAGTGAATTTAGTTTTGGGTGCGCTCGGTTTAGCCAGCTTTATGTTGATTGATGACAGTCGCTTTCTACTGTTTTCCATGCTTGGTGTCGGTTTCGCGTGGGCGTCTATTTTGAGTATTCCTTATGCCCTACTCGCCGATGCGCTGCCCAGCAACAAAATGGGCATTTACATGGGGGTATTCAATTTCTTTATCGTAATACCGCAGTTGGTGGCCGCCAGTCTGCTCGGTTTAATTTTAAATTATCTACTCGGTGGTCAAACCATCGCCATTATGGGCTTTGCGGGCCTTATGTGGTTATGCGCCGCAGTCGCCGTAAGTTTTGTCGAACATCAGGAGGAGTGATGAGATTTTATTTAGCAATGGGTGCTTTATTAGCACTGGTGGGCTGTTCCGATCTGTCCCAAGACAATTCCACAATCGTCGCATCGAGCGTTGCGCCGGGTGCGCCAGGCGCTCCACCGGTTTGGGCGTACTCAGCTAAAACGGGAATTGGTAGCTCCTATGAACATTATGTTGATGGGGGCTATTCCGATAGTTCATCCACCACGGGTACTGTCTCGAAAGTATGGTTTTCGATTGCAGAGGGCATTCTTACTGAAACCATGTATGGACTAATTCACGAAGCGCAGATTAAAGACCTGCAGCTTGTTATGTTGGGGGACGATTGGCAGGCAGATGAACGCATGGGCGCAACACACTCCATCGACTACTTGCATCAAGATGCGCAGGGTCGACCTTTATCCCCGGCTTATCGAGTGATCAGCGAAGATAAGCAAGGACGGTTTCGTACCGAGAAGCAATTTTTTACGGATCCTGACGCACAAACCATGATTGTGCGATATCGCGTCGAGGCTCTAAGCGATGGCTTTGTGCCCATAGTGACCGTTAATCCGCATATTGATAACGACGGGGTCGATGATCGCGCCTGGATTGATACATCGCGGTTATACGCGCAAGACAGTGATACGGTATTGGCTGTCGCGACCTCTGTCCCATTCGAACAGGCATCAGTAGGTTATGTGGGAGTGAACGATGCAGCTACTGACGCGCAAGATTTCCGTTTAGATTCGGCGTTTACCAGTACCGGCGACGACTCAGGAAATGTGGCATTGACGGCCGCGTTTAAACCGTTAAAAGCGGGTGAGACATTGGCGGTTGATGTGATTTTAGGCTTTGGTGCAGACGCAGCAGCTGCGGATGCTGAAATTGCCAAAACGACGGCTCGAGATTTAGCGGACGTGTTGGCTGACTACAATGGAGAAGGCAGCTCGATCGGTTGGGAAGATTATTTGCAGAGCCTACAACACCTCCCCCGTATCGCCGAACAAGCAACAGACGGTGGTGCATTAGCTTTCGCAAGCGCCTTGGTTTTAAAAATTCAGGAAGATAAGACACATGCGGGGGCTCTTATCGCCTCGTTGTCGAATCCGTGGGGCGACACGGTGTCAGCTGCTCGCAAAGCCACTGGTTATAAGGCGGTTTGGCCGCGCGATTTCTATCAGTGTGCCATGGCTTTGTTGGCGCTGGGTGACGCCGCGACGGCGAAAGTCGCATTTGCCTATCAGCAGGATATTCAGGTTAATCAACAGACTCCAGGCAATCGTGGTGTTGGCGGCTGGTTTTTACAAAAAACCCATGTGGATGGCGAACTTGAATGGATATCGGTGCAGTTAGATCAAACCGCCATGCCGATCATGTTGGGTTATCAGCTGTGGCAAAAGGGCGCGCTGTCGGATGTAGAGATCGCGCAGTGGTATGCCAACATGTTGCAAGCCGCGGCAGACTTTTTAGTGGATGGTG
>CAYGNS010000152.1:0-6193 GCA_964351295.1 uncultured Gammaproteobacteria bacterium | reverse complement strand
GAATAAACCGACTCTCTGGCGGTTTTCTCTTCGTCTGGCACTAATCCTTTAGTAATAATCCCCAAAGCAGGCCGCTAACCAACCGCCGAGTTGCTGGGCACGGAAGGCCGCAGCAGCATAGCTTTCGGGCTAAATCGTTAGCGTTTACGGGCTCATTACTGTACTGTGCGCGCTTTCTGCAAGGGGCTTACTGTAAGGCGCTTTGCGCCCGTTTGCATCGTATTGTTCATAAGGAATATTCATGGCATTTAAAGACCTTGGTTTGGATCCTACCATTCTGACCACACTTAACACACTGGGCTACGATGAGCCCACACCCATTCAAGCCCAAGCGATACCGCAGGTACTTGCGGGTAGAGACGTGATGGCGGCTGCGCAAACGGGCACGGGCAAAACTGCTGGGTTTACGCTACCCATTCTGCATCGACTCATTAATGCGGACGTTCCATCGTCAGCGGCTAAAGGCAATCAAGTACGCGTGTTGGTGCTTACGCCTACGCGCGAGCTGGCAGCGCAGGTGGCGCAAAGTGTGCAGGATTATGGCGCTAACTTAAAAATTAAAAGTGTAGTGGTGTTTGGTGGTGTAGGCATAAATCCACAAATGCAGAAACTACGCGGTGGGGCTGATGTGTTGATTGCCACGCCAGGGCGTTTGCTGGATTTGCATAACCAAGGCGCGGTTAAATTTGATCGGCTCGAAGTACTGATTCTAGACGAAGCGGATCGCATGCTCGACATGGGTTTTATTGTTGATATTAAACGCATCTTAAAGTTCATTCCTAAGAAGCGCCAAAACTTACTTTTCTCCGCAACTTTTTCCAACGACATCCGCGAGCTTGCGAAGAGCATCGTTACTGATCCCGTCGAGGTGTCCGTTACTCCGCCAAACAGTACGGTTGATGCCATCGTGCAAAAGTTAATCGCGGTTGAGAAAGCGGATAAAACCATGGTGTTGGCGCGCTTAATTGAAGAAAACGCATGGTTTCAGGTGTTGGTGTTTGCCCGTACTCGGCATGGTGCGAGTCGTCTGGCTGGCAAGTTAGATAAACAAGGGATTAATTCCTTGGCGATTCATGGCGATAAAAGCCAAGCAGCACGAACCAAAGCCCTGTCGCAGTTTAAAGCTGGCAAGCTCAGAGTGTTGGTAGCCACTGATATCGCTGCTCGAGGAATCGACATTGAACAGTTACCGCAAGTGGTTAATTTTGATTTGCCGCAGGTTGCGGAAGACTACATTCATCGTATTGGTCGTACTGGTCGTGCCGGAGCCACGGGGCAAGCGTTGTCGCTCGTAAGTCACGATGAGTTTAAGCTTTTAGTGGATATTGAGCGCTTGATTAAAAAGCCAATTCCTAGAGTAACCTTGGACGGGTATGAACCCGCCAATAACCTACGCGATTCAAACAACGACTATAAAGAGCCTAAACCAAAGAAAACTCATAAAGCCAAATCAGCGCGAACATCGGAGCGCCCCGCAAGATCAGAGAATTCAGCACGACCCGCTCGAGGTGCAGGCGGGCGCAGCGCAGGTCGGGGTGTGGAAAGCCGCGGTGGCGATGCTCGAAGTGGCGAGAAGCGCAGTCAAGGCGCGCCCGCGAAACGCACATCGGGCGCAACTCCGGCTCCCCGTGACCGAGGCTATGCCAAAAAGAGTTCGTCTCAAACGACGATGCAACCCGCGAGCGAAGAAGGCGGCCCGAACCGCAAAGAACGTCGCGCTGCTCTGCGAACTGAGTACGAGCGTAGCGCCGGCAATGCAGGTCAAGATAACGCGCGTGGCAAACCTCGCGCGCGTACCTCGGATGCAACAGCAAGGCCAGCCTCAACAACTCGTCGTAGTAAGTCGGGAGGTAATTCTGCCGCGCGACCCGCGTTTAAATCCAATGAGCGCGGCGCATCTTCACAGCGTTCATCTAAAAAGACCCCGCAACGCTAGTTGCCTCTGGTTGAAAAGATGAGTTCGGCGCCATGGATGGCCGCTAATTGTTCGCCTCGCCCAGCCCCTAAACGCGGGCAAAACTTCGTTAAATTGTAATATTCTGGGCGTATATATATGCATATTCATATATGCGTATTTAACCTATGACCCCTGACACTGTTTTTAAATGCCTCGGCGACGAGACACGGTTGTTGGCTACCTTGCTCATTCATTGCCAAAAAGAGCTCTGCGTGTGCGATTTAATGGCCGCAATGGGCGAAAGCCAGCCCAAGATATCTCGCCATTTAGCCCAATTACGCAGCTGTGGGCTGTTGCGCGATGAGCGCCGTGGTCAGTGGGTGTTTTATACCATTCATCCTGGTCTTCCCGAATGGGTTAACGAAGTGCTCAAGACCGCTAGCCGCGCTCAACAGGCTGTTCTCGATAAAGCACTTGCTACCCTCGATAGCTCGCCTCGCGCTCAACCGTGCGAACGCGCAAACTAATTATTCATACCGTTTTTGCCGAGAGAATGTGCGGCAAAAACTTTAAACCAACCGAGGTATACAGTGAAAGTAGGAATTAACGGTTTTGGGCGCATCGGGCGCCTCGCTTTACGGGCTGCATGGAATTGGCCGGAATTTGAATTTGTGCAAATTAACGATCCTGCGGGCGACCCCGTTACGTTGGCGCACTTACTCAATTTTGACAGCGTACATGGTCGCTGGTCACACTCTGCGGTGCCTAGCACCGATGCTATTACGGTGGCCGATCAGCGCATCGCGGTAACGCGCAATCGCACGATTGCGGAGTCTGATTGGTCAGGCTGCGATATCGTCATCGAAGCGTCGGGGGCGATGAAAACGCAAGCGGTACTGAAACAGTATCTCGACCAAGGCGTGCAGCGAGTGGTAGTCACCGCGCCCGTCAAAGAAGAGGGCGTACTGAATATTGTGATGGGGGTTAACAACGGTTTGTATGAGCCCGCCGTGCATCAAATTGTAACGGCGGCGTCGTGTACTACCAATTCTCTGGCCCCCGTGGTGAAAGTGCTGCACGAGAGTTTAGGGATTAAACACGGTTCGATTACCACAATCCATGATCTCACCAATACCCAGACCATTTTAGACGCACCGCATAAAGACTTGCGTCGCGCACGGGCATGCGGCATGAGTTTGATTCCCACCACTACTGGCTCGGCCACGGCCATCACGCATATTTTTCCTGAGTTAAAAGGCAAGCTTAACGGCCATGCCGTGCGCGTACCGTTAGCCAATGCGTCCCTCACTGACTGCGTGTTTGAGGTAGAGCGACCCACTACCGTCGCGGAGGTAAACGCCTTACTGGCGCACGCCGCTGATAACGAGCTTAAGGGTATTTTAGGCTATGAAGAGCGCCCCTTGGTTTCGATCGACTACCGCACCGATCCGCGCTCGGGTATCGTCGACGCGCTGTCAACGATGGTGGTTAACGAGACTCAAGTAAAACTGTACGTGTGGTACGACAATGAGTGGGGCTATGCGAATCGGACCGTGGAGATCGCCAAAATGGTTGGACTCGCGGCTTAGCTAAGATCATGACGAGCTTATTCAATTTGTCGACGCAAGTGCGCCAGTACTTAATTGTTACGGGCAACTATTGGGCGTTTACTTTAACCGATGGCGCATTGCGCATGTTGGTGGTGCTGTACTTTAATCAGCTCGGTTACAGCCCGCTTGAAATCGCCATGCTCTTTCTATTTTACGAAGTGTTTGGCGTTATCGCTAACCTGATTGGTGGTTGGTTAGGGGCGCGCATTGGCCTGAATCGAATTATGCACATTGGGCTGGCTCTGCAGATCGGCGCTTTGTCGATGTTATTGGTGCCTAGCGAAATGCTGACCGTGATCTGGGTCATGGCCGCGCAGGCGTTGTCTGGAATTGCCAAAGACCTCAATAAGATGAGCGCCAAAAGCGCGATTAAGAGTCTTGTGCCGGCAGAGGCCCAGAGTCAGTTGTTTAAATGGGTGGCGATCCTCACCGGCTCGAAGAATGCCTTAAAAGGCGTGGGCTTTTTTCTCGGTGGCGTCTTGCTCGCGTGGCTAGGTTTCCAGCATGCCATTCTGGCTATGGCGATGGGGCTTGCTGTCGTGTGGTTGCTGAGTTTATTTACCTTGCGCAACGTGCAAGGGAAAAGTGCTAACAAGCCTAAGTTTACTGAGATGTTTTCGAAAAGCCGCGCGATTAACTTATTGTCAGCGGCGCGTATGTTTTTGTTTGCCGCACGCGACGTGTGGTTTGTAGTGGCGTTGCCAGTGTATATGGCCACAACTTTAGGTTGGGACCATGCACTGATCGGAACCTTTTTTGCTACTTGGATTATTGGCTATGGGTTTATTCAAGGCATTGCGCCACGCCTATTTAGCGCAAACAATGCCCGCAAAGACGAGTACAAGGCCGCCACTTATTGGGTGTTAGCGTTGGCAGTGATTACTGGCGGCATTGCTGTGGGTTTTGATGCGTTTGCCAACCCCATGATGGTGCTCGTTGGAGGATTATTGGTCTTTGGCGCGGTCTTTGCGGTGAATTCAGCATTACACAGTTTTTTAATTGTGAGTCTTGCCAGCGCTGAAAACACGTCTATGGACGTAGGCTTTTACTACATGGCAAACGCGCTAGGTAGGCTTACGGGCACCGTTTTATCTGGTCTAATCTTTCAAATTTATGGCTTAACCATGTGCTTGATTGTCGCGGCGATCTTTTTATTGCTCACGGCGGTGCTTACCCACATGCTAGCGCGTTCCGCAAATTGAACGGCGGCCCTGCAAGGGGCTTTGCGCGCCTTACAGTCCACTGTTCAAATCTATGTTTAAACGCTGCGCGCTTGCACCCTCTTGGCTGTATGTGACGATAAATAGCGTGTGGTAGTTGGCCTCGTCGAGTTCTGCATATCGCGCTTCTCCCAACATATCATTGGCCAGTTCCGCAATGGTGTTGCTGTGTCCCACCAGCAAAATGGTTTGGCCCTGATGTGGCTGCAAAAAGTGTTCAAGCCGCTCTGGTTTGGGCGCCATCTCTTGAACCTCTAACTGCTGTGCTCGAGCCACTAGTCGTGCAGTAGCAAGCGTGCGCTTAGTGTTGGTGGAGTAAATCGCATCCAATCGCTGGTCGGCGAATAGAGTTGCCCACAGCCGCGCTCTTGCTTCGCCCCGCGGCGTGAGTTCAGGGTCTGCGCCTTGGTCGAGTGCTTTTTCGGCATGACGAATTAAGTACACCGTGGTGAAGGCAGTAGAGCTTGTGGTCATGGCGCTTTTTTCGGTGCTGTGTTGCATGGCAATTGCATTGCCTGTGTGGGCGATCCAGGTCATCACGAACACAACAAGTATTAGACCTCGGCGGAGGCGGTGGGTGTTATTCATTGGTCTTACCTCGTCAGCGTGCATGCAAGGAGTTAAAGTTTAAGAACTAATTGTTGATGAGAATAGCCTGTACCGCTTGCAACGCAAAGTACAGTTCGACGACCCCTTTGTTGAATCTAAATAAGAATGATTTGCATTTAGATTAAGGGTTACATAAAATACGCCGAAATTCATACAGTTTCTCTTTTAGGTTAACCATCAAATGACAATTCAAAACGCTCTCGTTAGTTCACGGTCAGCTCGTTCGGATATTCGCGCTCCGCATTCATTAGCTTCAATGTCTTTGCAAGCATTGCTGCCGCGCTTAACGATTGTAGTTAGTGCTCTGTTGCTTGGCTCAACGAATGTGAACGCTGAGCAAAAAATCCAAGATACGATCACCATTTATGGTTCTAAAGCGGAAGAAAATAAAATTACCGGATCGGCGCAGTACATAGATGAACTCGAATTAGAGAAATTTGAGTACGCGGATATTCAACAGATCTTAAGACAAGTTCCTGGCGTGTCTTTACAAGTTGAAGATGGGTATGGTTTGCGACCTAATATTGGTATTCGTGGCGTTGTTACTGAGCGCAGCGGGCGCATTACTTTGCTTGAAGACAATGTGCTGATCGCGCCAGCACCCTATGCTGCATCGGCGGCGTACTATTTTCCAACGCCAGCGCGCATGACGGGTTTTGAGGTCGTCAAAGGTCCGGCCGCGATCACTCAAGGTCCGTATACGATTGGTGGAGCCTTAAATATGATCTCTACACCCATTCCCGAGCAGGCGAGTGGGCAGGTAACTCTCGAGGCGGGTGAGGATGCCACCTATCGTCTGCACGCAAACTATGGGGCCCGCGAAGCCAGTGGGTTTGGCTACGTGGTAGAGGCACATC
>CAYGNS010000151.1:0-6198 GCA_964351295.1 uncultured Gammaproteobacteria bacterium | reverse complement strand
AGCTTAACTAAAGTTTATGTGTTAGCACTCTTCACGCACGAGTGCTAACATAATGGTTAAATAAAGTTTGGAATCAGCCGTTTTTTGCATGATTTTAAGCATAATCTCGGTCTGAATAGCATAGAGATCATCGATGGGCGGTCGCTTTGAAAATTTTTTTAGAGGACACTAGAAATTTTCAAAATCGACTCCATGGATGGTAATCAAGGTCGGTAATCAAGTTGGCTAAAGTCGAAAAGGACAATGCAAGTAACAGATCGTTTGAAGAGCGAGCATTAGCAACCGCTTAGAGGAACTTAGTAGTAATATTGCGGGCTAAAATCCGCTTAATAATGATTCAAAGAAGAGAGCTGCCGTAATGGGGTTCTTAGTAATACTTTGAGTTGATTTCAGGAGAGCAGTAATGACCAATACAGTAAGCAATATCACCATCCCGCAAGACTCTAGTCTGGCCGGATTCTTAAAAGTGGCTAACTCGACGCCTATACTCAGCGCTGAGGCCGAAGCACAATTAGCCCGCCGTTATCGCGACGAAAACGACGTTGATGCTGCACGTGAACTCGTGTTATCGCAGCTACGCCATGTAATCCATGTCGCTAAGGGCTTTACTGGTTATGGATTGCCCGTTGCTGATCTGATCCAAGAAGGCAACATCGGACTGATGAAAGCGGTGAAAAACTTCGACCCTGACCGCGGTATCCGCCTCGTGTCTTATGCGGTGCATTGGATCAAGGCTGAGATCTACGAATATGTGTTGCGAAACTGGAAGATCGTAAAGGTCGCCACAACCAAAGCTCAACGTAAATTGTTTTTTAATTTACGGCAATCACGTAAATCTCTCTCGGCAATGACCGAGGAAGAAACGCTAGAGCTCGCAGACGACCTAGACGTGCCCATTAAAACTGTGCGCGAAATGGAACTGCGCATGACCAGCACCGATGTGGCGTTTGATGGCATGCAAAGCGATGACGACGATTTTGTGACAAGTCCAGCGGGTTACTTACCCGATATGCGTTATAACCCTGAACAGCAGGTAATGCAGGAAGAAAACAGCACTCTCAATGCTAAATCGCTGTATGCCGCTTTAGACGGACTAGACGAACGTAGTAAAGACATCGTGACGCGACGCTGGCTCGGTGACGATGGCGAAAAAGCAACATTGCATGAGCTCGCCGACGAGTACCAGGTATCCGCTGAACGGATTCGTCAGATTGAGCACAACGCGATGCAAAAAATGAAAGCGCAAATCGCGCTGTAAGGAAAGTTATAGGAGCATTCAAAAGCGAGCTCCACATGCATCGCGCTTTACTCAAGCAACCAAAGGCTCTTTCGAATTGAAAGAGCCTTTTTTATTTAGTGCGACCAAACCCACTATTAGCTCGGCACGACTACGAGTTTAAAGAGGAATACTATGTTTGATTACGATCTAATTGTTATTGGCGGCGGCTCGGGTGGTGTAAGAGCAGCTCGTATCGCCGCGGGGCATGGCGCTAAAGTCGCAATCTGCGAAGAATACCGCTATGGCGGCACGTGCGTTATTCGCGGCTGCGTTCCCAAAAAAATGATGGTCTATGCAGCGCATTTTCATGAAGACTTTAGCGATTCTGCACACTATGGCTGGAACCTTGCCGTGCAGGGTTTTAACTGGAACACACTCATCGCCAATAAAGACCGAGAAATCGACCGTCTTAACGGGATTTATGAAAATTTACTTAAGAACGCAGGAGTTACACTTCTGCACGGGCGCGGCAAGCTGCTTGACATTAATACCGTACAAATTGGAGAACAAGCGCTGAGCGCTAAGACTATTTTGATTGCGACAGGGGGCACTCCGAGCATGCCAGATGTGCCTGGAATCGAACACGCGATTAGCTCCAACGAGATCTTTTACCTAGAACAACAGCCACAGTCGGCAATCGTGGTTGGCGGCGGTTATATTGCCGTTGAGTTCGCTGGCATCCTCAACGGCCTGGGCACTAAGACACAGCTGGTGTACCGGGGCGAACAAATTTTGCGTGGCTTTGATAATGCCGTGCGCGATCACTTGGCTCAAGAGATCATCAAGAAAGGCGTAAACTTGCACACCAACTTGAATATTTCCTCCATTGAGCTCATTGACGGACACCGCAAACGAGTAACCTTTACCGATGGTGTCCAACGCGATGTCGACTGCGTATTGTACGCAACAGGACGCGACCCTAATACCGCAAACATTGGCTTAGAATCGGTGGGCGTGGTGCTTGGCAACAAAGGCGAGATTAAGGTCGGCAATGACTCACGAACGAGTGTGAGCAATATCTATGCCGTAGGGGACGTAACCGATCGCATAGCACTAACACCCGTCGCGACTATGGAAGGACACGCGTTTGCCGATTCTCTGTTTGGCGGCAAACCGCGCTTGCCCGACCACCACTATGTTCCCTCAGCGGTTTTCTCGCAACCACCGGTGGCGTCTGTTGGCTTGAGTGAAGAACAAGCCCGACTCGAATACAAAGACGTCGATACGTACACCTCCACATTCAAGATTTTAAAGCACACTCTGACCGACAACACTGAACGCACGTTAATTAAACTCGTAGTCGATGCTCAGTCAGACCGCGTGCTTGGAGCCCACATGGTCGGCCCGGATGCAGCCGAAATAATGCAGGGCATCGCGATTGCGGTAAAAATGGGGGCACGAAAAGCGGACTTTGATGACACCGTTGGCATCCACCCCAGCACCGCCGAAGAATTCTGCACATTACGCAGCAAGGACCAATAAGCCTCTATTAGGATAACAATATGCGTTATAGAGAAAGCCAAGACGGCGACATCATCATTCCCGAGCATGAATTGGCGAGCAACGCCAGTGATGGGATGTTGCTGCTAACAGCCGTACTCGGCTTTTTGATCGCCATTATTTTTATAATTGGCGGATGGAAAGGGCGACAAATGTGGATTTGGGTGTGGGGTATTGGTTTGTTGCTCGTGAGTGCCTATATGGGTATTGCGATCAAATGGAACATCAAACTATTTGGTGCCTTTTGAACGGCGGACGTAACTAGCCCGTCTATGGTCAAACGCTGCGTGCGCTATTAAAACGTCTGACACTGGGCACAATAGTAACTATTGCGCTGACCAATCACTTGTGTCTTGATCGCTTGCGCACAAACATTACAGGGCTCACCTTTACGTCCATACACCTGCAGTTCATGTCGAAAATACCCCGGTTTGCCATCGGCTTGAGTAAAGTCATTAAGCGTCGTCCCCCCTGCTCGAATCGCATTGGCCAATACCTGCTTTATATGTGCGGCAAGGCTCATATACCGTCGGCGCGACACTCGGCCGGCCGCTAAGCTCGGTCTAATGCCGGCTTGATAAAGCGCTTCGCTTGCATAAATATTGCCAACGCCCACCACGACCTTGCCATCCATAATAAAGTTCTTAACCGCCAAATTGCGCCCACGGGAAAGCTTAAAGAGGTATTCACCATCGAACTCTGGACCTAATGGTTCGGGGCCTAAATCACACAAAAGTTTATGCTCGACTAGCGGTTCAGCGATTAACAAACAGCAGCCAAAACGGCGAGGATCGTTATAGCGAATCATCTGACCGTTGGACATTTCTAAATCAAAATGGTCGTGTTTTTTTGTCGTGGCGCCTTGTGGTAATACGCGCAGATTGCCCGACATACCTAGATGAATGAGCAACACTTGCGCATCCTCGCTAAAAAACAACATGTATTTGGCACGCCGTTCGGTACGAACAATCCGCTTACCTTGCAAAGTGCTTAGGTCTGGAATCGGCCAACGCAGACGTGATTCGCGAACCACAATCTTGGTAATAATATGATTTTCTACAAAGGGTCGAACACCGTTCAAAGTGGTCTCGACCTCCGGAAGCTCGGGCATAAAGTAAGCTAGAGCTGGCTTTTGGTTGGGCCGTCTAATTCCAATCCATCGAACGCCAATGATGATGGCGTGCGTGCGCGCTTTTCATGCGCGAGCAATCCCGATTTAAATAATTTCAGCGCCTTCTGGCCTTCATTCAAGCTTTCGAAAAGCTCGCCTAACCATCTATAGGCCGCTGGCAATTGACCAAAGGTAATCGCCGCGTGCAGATATTTTTTGGCCAAATCACTATTACCTTCCAACATGGCATGCCGACCTGCGGCCAAATTAGCATAAGGGTTTTCGGGCTGCGCCAATAAATATCCTTCGGCGACACGCCGTGCCTTGGCAGGCGCTTTACTGTTGAGCTGACTGAACATTTCCAGATATTGGTCATGCCACGCATCTTGCATCGCTGCCTTAAGCAGTTTTTCGGCCTCGGCCGATCGGTCTTGTTCAATGAGGTAGGCGCAATAACGTGTAATCACGGCGCGGCTTTTACGCTGTGCGCGGGACAGAGCCCGCCACGCTGCATCTTTGTCGATTGCTTCGTCTAAGTTTGCAGCCAATACTTGAGCTTCAATTTGGTTTAGGGTGTGCTCGTCTAATGCATCTTGTTTGCGTGCAACGGGCAATAACGATTTGGCATCTTGCCAATTCTTAGACTGCTGATGTACCTGCATGAGCATCGCCGTATATTGCGGATTGTTTTTACCTAAACTGTGAATATCTTCAAGCGTGGCCCGCGCCATATTCCATTGTCCAGCCACTTGGTGTAAACGCGCTTTGGTAAGGCCTATCGCGAGCGTTTCTTGTGGAGCCGCTTTATACGCCCGACTTAAATAGTCATCTCGCTCTGCCAGCTTACCTTGTTCCTGCGCAGCCTGTGCGGCCGCTAGGTAGCTCACATACGGTATAGGGCTATTGTCGGCATGCGCTGTGAGACGCTTCTCCGCAGCGCGCCAATCACCTTTTATCAGCGACAAGTACCCGCTACCCAGATCGTTATCGGCCACAATAATCTTACGGCGATTGCGCCATCGGCCATATCGACTCGGCGCCGTTATAAGTGCCCGAAACATCCGTAACAGCACATACAACGTCAACACCAAAAGTAGCGTCGCCACAATAAAACCAATCACGTTCATCTCGATCGCATAGCCAGCGAGATAAATTTTTACGTAATTGTTAGGATCAATCTCGTCGAGCTGCAGCAGGCCAAACGTAAGCCCAACGGCGAGAAGCGTATAGATAATATAGCGCATAGCTAGCGTTGCCCCCGCACCGCGATGAATTCAGTATAGCCCTGCACCACGGAGGGTAAGGCTATGTCTAAATTTGTTTGCGCAAGCTTGTCTAAATCCTGCAAATACTTCTGCACAGCAGGATTCGCAACATCAAAATAAGCTTGAACCCAGTTTTTGGCTTCTTCGATGCTGTTTTTAAACACCACGGGCTGTTTCTGCAGCGCCGCTAATTCGGCTTTATTGAGTGCGACACTGAGGTTCAAATTTAGGAAATACCGCTCCTCAGGCGCCAACAATGGTCTGGGTGGTTGATCAACTTTTTGCACTTTTATAGTAAACAAGCGTAAGAAATCTCGCCCCATTTCACGTAAGCCTTCGCTAAAACTCGTGGTTTGCGCTTGAGGATCATCACTCGCTAAGCTCAATACGTTTTCACTCTTTTGCACCGGTTCATTAACGAGCTCCAAACTGTCAATTTGGTGTACAAGGTCTTGAATCAGTGACGAGAGCTTGTCAAAGTCGACCATCTCCACCTCTTCGAGTGTTGCGATGTCACTTAAAACAGCTTGTCGAACCGTGGTGAAACGAGGGTCGCCCAAATCCTGTAACTGCTGCTCGGCAATTCGCAATGCATTGATTGCGGCATCACGGTTACCTAACACCAACAGACTAACATTAGCGGCTTTTAGCAACTGACCCACGTCATCTAAAATAAAGTCCTGAGCACCCTGCGTGAGCGCATTATCGAGCGCACTTTGTAAGGCGTCCATGCGCTCCATAGCCTGCGTTTGTTCGGTGCTGATGGTGCTGAATTGTTCTTTGGCTTGCGCTTGCAAATCATTTACACGCAGCTCTAATTGATCGCTCGACACAAGGTTAGCTCGTTGCTCTTGCAGCGCGTCAATTCGATCGCTGTTAACTGTGGCTTTGGTATCGACTGCGGCCACTTGGCTAACAAATGTTGACGCTGCGCTTACGTGCGTTACTTGTACCGCGTACCATGTATAAGCAGAGCCCGCCAAAGCAGCTAATGCTAGGAGCAAGGCGAGCAAGGCCAACCAAGCGAGGGATTTTTTCTGGGT
>CAYGNS010000150.1:0-6202 GCA_964351295.1 uncultured Gammaproteobacteria bacterium | reverse complement strand
AGTTGATCACCTCTGAGCTATAATTTTCTAGAGTATCGGGAACCACGATTTGAATCGGGTCAAAACAAGAGCCATCGTGTAAAGCCACAAAGGAAATGCCGGCTTTCGAGGTACGCCGAGTACGCACCCAACCTTTTACGGTGACTTTGTCGCCTACCTGAGTAGATGTTTGTTTGAAAATGTCCGCAATGGAATAATGAGTCATAGCCTGCTCTCAGCAATATTTAATTAGGCGCGATTATAACGCCATCCCGCGACAACGCCATGCCCATGCGCAACGCAAGCGCCGAATGCGGGTTGATCTGCCGGCATTTCGCAGTATTATGTGCAACGCAAATCACTCCGCAATTTATTCGGCAATTTACTATTAGGAGCTTTCAGTGAAATACGAATTAAAAGACAACATCGCCGTAATTACTTTCGACAATGGTAAAGCCAATGCGGTCAATCCAGATTTTATGGATGCCATTGACACCTTTTTGGATCAAGCACAGTCGGAAGCCGACGCAGTGGTGATCACCGGCCGCAGCGGGATGTTCTCGGCCGGCTACGACTTAAAGATTTTGCAGGCAGACCCAACCGCCGGCCTAGCCATGATTAATCGTGGCTTTGTAATGCTGAACCGATTTTACGCCTTTCCTAAACCCGTGGTGGCTGCCTGCGAAGGTCATGCAATTGGATTGGGGGCGTTTTTGTTATTGGTTGCGGATACGCGCCTCGGCGCCGACAGCGATTACGTTGTGCGCTTACCCGAAACGGCCATCGCCATGCCTTTTAGCGAACTGTTACTTGCAATCGCGAAGGCACGCATAGCGCCATTAGAGCACATGAAACGTATTGTGCAGTCGGTGCCCTGCACTCCAAGCGAAGCCGTGAGCGCAGGCTTTTTAGATGCGCTAGTGCCGACGGAACAGCTTATGCCCGCTGCACTGATAGTGGCGCGGGAACTCGCTGAGCTGCCGGCCAAATACTATGCGCAGAATAAATTAGACGTGCGCAAGGAATCGCTCAAAATCATGGCGGAGTCGCTCAGCGTTGATTCGGTCGGCGGCTAAATTTTCAAACCGTACTCGGCCCTATCACGCGGATAGGGCCTTGCTTAGGTAATGGCGAAAAGAGTGGGCTGTTTATAAAACCTGCTCAGGGCTGTTTATAAAACCTGCTCAGGGCTGTTTATAAAACCCGCTCAGGGCTGTTTATAACGGCACGCTCAAGGCTGTTTATAAGGGCACGCTCAAGGCTGTTGGGTGAGGTAGTCGTGTACGGCCGCGCGGTCGTCGAGCACAAACAGTAACACCACGTCGCCAGGTTTAGCATTAGCCAATGCCATTTTAGCCCCTGCTAACGGATCATTTGCCACCGAGATCTGGCTAGAGGGTACACCGCAGCCAAGCAGATGCGCGCTCACCACCTTAGGGATGTCACCGAGCTGGCGCCCGCGCAAATAGTGTTCGTACTCACACACAATATAATGATCAGGCTGCATCAGAGTCACCGCATCGGTCAGGTCAATCAAGTCCTGATCGCTGCGATCCCCTGCATGGCCAAACATAACCCAGCGGCGTTGTGCCGGCATATTTTTGGCAAGCTCAACAACGGCCTGCATACTGTGTGCATTGTGGGCAAAATCCACGATCACCTGCACGCCGTTTACGGTGTACAGGTTGCCGCGTCCCGGATTATCCTGAGGGTCACTCGCAAAGCACTGCAGACCCGTGCGAATGGCCGACAGCGGTAACGCGAGTGCCAAACACAATCCCACCACCCCTAAAGCATTTTCGACATTGTGCCGCGCATGACCACCAAACGTCATGGGTATTTGCGTGAGCGGCAACACCGACTGCTCCCCATGCGTGTCCGCGTACACAATATGCGAATCGTCAAGATAAACGACGCGGCCTCCGCGGCTTTTGTGCGCAGCGAGTACCGCATTGTGCGGATTTTTGCTAAACCAACACAGTTGTACTGGCTGTGTTTCGCAAAAGACTTGCGCTTGTTTGACCACCAGCTCGTTGTCGGCATTGAGCACCAATACGCCAGAGGGGTCTAGCGCTTTGCCCACCACAAACTTGACGCTGGCAAGCTCTTCTACTGTATCGATACCGTATTGCCCAAGATGGTCGCTGGCGACATTAGTAATCAACGCCGCTTGCACATGCGCCACAGGTAAGCCGCGCCGCAGAATTCCACCGCGAGCCACCTCTAAAAAGGCAATCTCAGTTTGCGCATGGCGTAACAAAGTGCGCGCGCCACCTGGACCCGAGAAGTCTCCATAGTCGAGAATTGTCGACCCAACCCGAATAAAGTCAGTGGACGTTAGCCCAGCTTGGAGGCCTGCGGCAAGCGCGATCTCGGCGGCGAGTCGCACACTCGTAGATTTACCGTTCGTACCCGTCACATAGGCAATGGGGACGGCGCTGTGCTGCGACCAATCGATGTGCTCGAGCGCAGGTAAGGCGTTAAGCGGCCAAGTCTGAGCGCCAACTCCGGCGCCTAAACTAAATTCATCGTCATCACTTAACGCAAGCACTCCCCTGCGCTCAGATTCTTCGTGCAACGACAATAATTGGGGATTACGCTCTTGTTGCAGGGCATTTTGCAAACTGGGGATTTGCGCTTGCCAATCGTACGCTGGCTGGTGGCGCAACTGTGCATCGCAACACGCCCATATAAGTTCGGCGACATCGCAAGCGGTGTACAGGGCGTCCAGCGGCGCGCTGATCGCTAAACTCGCCCCTCCTGAGAAGACCTGCGCTGTATACGTGCTACTAGTCCAACCGAAGGCATCCAAAACGGGGCGCGCGGAACGCTGCCACAATTCGGGCAACTGCGCCTTACCCACATCAGCGCCCACCACATCCAGCACAGCGCCAGGCAAAGCCCACAGTAGGCTAGGGCCAGTTAAACGGCGAACCTCCTCAAACTTAACGTCCATCGGGCGTGCCTTGAGGTTTAATCCGCGTCTTCTTCGCGTGCTACAACTAAGCGCACACCACGCTCATCGTGAACCAACGTTTGGCCTTGTTCGAGCTTGAAACTATTGGTTACGCTTTCGACGGCTTTAGTCACAGTAGGACTAGCTCCTTTAGTCGCTTTTACCTG
The DNA here is from genome assembly GCA_964351295.1 of uncultured Gammaproteobacteria bacterium. GTDB lineage: Bacteria > Pseudomonadota > Gammaproteobacteria > Arenicellales > Arenicellaceae > Arenicella. The sequence goes on along the minus strand of CAYGNS010000150.1, from coordinate 3,100 downwards.
ACCTTTTACCCCATCGCCAAAATGAATAATCTGCTTCCAGCAACGGGTAATCGCGTCCCCCAAAATAATCAGAAGATCACCGGGTTGGCTGTCGAGTAAGCCTTGCTCCACCGCCTCTTGCTCTGAAGCGATAACCTGAATCCGTGACGCATCTACGCCTTCGGAAACCAAAGTGGCTTTTATCATTTGCGGGACCTCATCGTGCCCACGCCCGCGACGTTCATCATCCGCTTTGCAAATAAAATAATCGAAATGGGGCGCAATAATCTTGGCGCATTCAACAATATCTTCGTCGCGGCGGTCGCCGGGTAACGCAATGACCATGCGACGCGCACCATCCACATCGAGCCGCGTAGCGAGATCCGTAATGGTTTTGATCGCGGCCGGATTGTGAGCGTAATCCAGAATAACCTTGAACGGATGCTCATCAAAAATATTCAGGCGGCCCGGCGCTTGATAAAAAGAAGTATTGAAAATACGTAAGCCTTGACGAATATCGTCGAGGCTCGTATCAAAGCTATATGCCATAGCGGCGGCAAACATCGCATTTTGTACGTTGTGGGTGGCTTTTCCTTCTATGGTGGCGGGAATCAAGTGGGTCCATAGCAAGGGAATATGCGCGCCATTATCATAAATGGTAATCATTTCACCATTAATGCCTTGCTCGAGAACCACGGCCAAACCGCCGCTGCGAATATGCTCGCGCACCAGTCCGTGCCCGGAATCCATGGTGATGTAACAAATTCGTTCTGCGTCGCAGTAATCTGCCATCTGCAGGCACAAAGGATCATCAGCATTCAACACGACACAGTCCTTTGCAACCTCAACCACTACGCGCTTAATCGCCGCAAGTTGCTCCAACGTATCAACGCCGCGCAAACCTAAGTGATCGGCACTGATATTCAAACAAGCGCCCACATTGCATTCATTGTAACCCAGACCGCGTTTAACGATGCCGCCGCGCGCGGTCTCCATAATCGCAAAATCGACACTCGGGTCGCGTAACACAATTTGCGCTGCCACAGGGCCCGTCATATCGCCCTTCACCGTGAGATGACCATCCACATAAACCCCATCCGTTGAGGTCATACCGGTCGTAAAGCCAGCGCTTTTCATAATGCTCGCCAGCATTCTGGAAGTAGTGGTTTTACCATTTGTGCCCGTGATCGCGGCCACGGGTATTTTGGCGTTGCTGCCCACCGGAAACAGCATTTCCATCACTTTGCCCGCCACATCGCGAGGCTGACCCTCGCTGGGCGCAACGTGCATACGAAATCCCGGAGCCGCATTACACTCACAAATACCCCCACCCACTTCTTTGTACGAGCGACTAATATCGTCGGTTAAAAAATCGACCCCGCCAATATCAAGGCCGATTGCGCGAATCGCCCGAATGGCCATTGCTTTATTATCCGGGTGCACAATATCGGTTACATCAATAGCCGTGCCACCGGTGGATAAATTGGCGGTAGAGCGCAAGTAAAAAAGTTGGTCTTTATCCAAGACACTGTTTTGCTCGTATCCAGCTTCTTCCATTAAACGTAGCGCTTGGCTGTCGAGCTCCAGACGCGTGAGGACTTTTTCGTGGCCAATGCCGCGGCGCGGGTCCTGATTAACAATATCCACCAATTCTGCAATGGTGGACTTGCCATCACCGATTATGTGTCCTGGTACCCGTTTCGCTACGGCAACCAACTCATTATTGACGACCAGCATGCGGTGATCAAAACCCGTGATATAGCTTTCGACTAACACGGCACGACTGCTACCAAATTGCTGAGCTTCGGCAAATGCAGCCTCTACTTCATGGTCTGCATTGAGGTTGATGCTGACCCCGCGACCATGGTTGGCGTTTAAAGGCTTCACGACCACAGGGTAGCCAATGCGGCGCGCCCCGCGCACTGCCTGAGAGGCACTGTAAACCGTTTCTTGCTTAGGGACGGGTAACCCTAAATCGCTTAATAGATTGTGCGTGTCTTCCTTATCACACGAAATCTCTACGGCAATGTGTTTGGTTTGACTGGTAATGGTGGCTTGAATGCGCTGTTGGTACTTGCCATGACCAAACTGCACTAAACTGTAATTATTCAGGCGCAGCCAAGGAATACCGCGTGCTTCAGCGGCGGCCACGAGCGAACCCGTACTAGGGCCAAACTCTTTGGTTTGTGCCATGCGCACGAAGTCATGCAGCTCTTGCTGAAAATTAAAATCGTCCTCAGCCACCACGCCGAGCTCTGCCTGCACGACCGCGGGCATCAACTGCGTAAGCAAATGAATGCCGAGCTTGCCGGCAGCGATGCCAACATCGCGCTGATGATATTGGTATACCACGTTGTAACAACCGTGCTCACCCGTGCTGCGAGTACGTCCAAATGTGACGGGCGAACCAGCTAAGTTTTGCAATTCCAGCGCCACGTGTTCCAGAATATGCCCAATCCATGTGCCCTCGTCTTCGCGCAGCCGGCGTATAAAACCCCCGTCTTCACCATACGAGCAGCCATGCTGATGCAATGAGGGCAACGCTTGAATCAAGCCCTCGATGAAGTGTTCGCCCAATTTTACCGAGGGCCAATCCTCCAACACCCCAATATCGATTTCGTGTCGAATAACGGGAAAGTTTGCATAAATATTGGGGCCAACATACACATTGCTACTGAGTATTTTCATCGTTGTATTGTTCCATTAATAGCCAATAAGAATGACTCAATAGCCAGTATTGAGTGAGCTAAAAGTACGCTCCATTGCGTGCTGCTGGCGTTGCCGCCCCAAACTGCCCCCATCAAACCAATGGGATATCACCGGTTAAATAGACTTATCACCGCAACCCCTAACTGAGCTGTACGCTAGGCCGCGCGGCATTCGGTTGACCCGATTTTGACAAGCTTAGTCCAAGATGGCTTTGCGTGTATCAATATTAAAGCGCCCGCCGTGCGCCAAAAAGTGCATTTTTATATTAATTAGGGTCAAAGCGTCCCCTGAGCCAGCCTCGGCCATTGAAGAGTGCTCGACCTGTGATGGATCTATAACCGTAATGGCGCCGCTGCCTTCCACCGTAAACTCATTGTTCGGGGCAATAAAGGCGGCGGTATCTTCGTCTAGA
>CAYGNS010000149.1:5524-6224 GCA_964351295.1 uncultured Gammaproteobacteria bacterium | reverse complement strand
AGATTTGTGGCTCAGGAGTCAGTTTTACATAGTCGTTGTTATATAAAAATCGCGATGTCTCCATGTCCGCAAGTGCTTTTTCCGCAAGCTCGCGAAAGTTTAAGATCATCTCACCTGTTCTTGCATCTTGTCGTGGCTCGCCATTCATGCTGGTGGTAATGCGTTGGTTCGCGACAAAATCACGCCAATTATTCGGTACAACCAAAAGGCCGCCAGATGGAAAAAAATCTGCGCCGCTTTTGGCATCACTAAAACCTTTACCAGAGTCTAAATTCTGGGGATCTAGCATACGCAGCAGTCGTGCGCGTTCCGTAAAATCACCGCACAGAAAGAAACCTTTCACCGCGGCATCGTAGTCCTCAATTGAGACAATGGCTCGGTCAAATCGAGCACACAACTCCACTTCATAATCTAATAAACCGCCTTCAATCCATGCGACCGTGGTGCGCGGAGGTGTCGCTGCCCCAAATTTTGGAAACATAAACACCGAGTCGCTCGCGGCTTCTTCAGCATGTTCTGGAAAGTTGGTGCCGATCGCAATATGTTGCTCCCCAGAGCCGGCGGCTGGAAGCAATTCTGCGAAACTCAGAGTTTCATGTTTTGCTTCATCAGCAACTAACAATGCCATACTCTCAGGCGTGAAAGAGGCGATTACCGTAAAAGGAGTCGGGTAAGCGTAGCCGGAGAAGGCGCTCAAGTT
>CAYGNS010000149.1:0-5514 GCA_964351295.1 uncultured Gammaproteobacteria bacterium | reverse complement strand
CGTGTCGGTCTCGAACCCCAGGACACGATAGGTATTGATATTAGCTCCAACTCTCTTTTGCGCTATGGTTAAGCCCTGCTCGGCAGGCAATAGACTCTCGGTCAGTGGTTCTGCTTCAAAGCTGGCTTTATTGAATTGAGGGTCGGGAGCCGTTACATACAATAGTGTGACGAGTGCGATTAAAAAAACGACGACGTAGGTAAACCACTTAAGGGTTGTCAGCATGGACGGCCACTCCGGAATTCAATTATCGGTGAGGGTTAGATGGGGCTTAGGCTTGCGGAGATTCCTTATGAACCCTCATTTTAAGGGCATCGTCAGCACCGGAAAAGCATTCATATATTCTGCCCAATTAGATGAAAATCACATGACGCTTGTCAAACCCTATTTAAGCCTAGAAATAAATGCGCAACTTACAGACTCAATAACCGCTTGAGTTCAACCGCATTGCGGCGGCTTACTTCGATCGTTTGTTTATCGCTCATCGTCAACGTGTAACCATCACTCACGCTTTCGCTAATTGCCTGAATGTCATTTAAATTGACCAGGTACTGCCGATTAGCTCTAAAAAAGCGAGACTTGGGTAAGCGTAATTCAATGGTGCTTAAGGCCTTCTTTATAAAAGGCTTATGTGACTGAAAATAGACCCGCGAATAATTTTTGCAGCTTTCGAAGTAACGTATCTCTTGCAGGTTGACTAGATGACATTCGTCGCCATCAGTGATGAAAATTTTGTTGCTCATCTCTAAGGGCGCTAACTCTAAAGCCTGTTGCGGCATACTTAGCTTGTCGATGGCCGCGCTGAGTCGTTCAGGGCTCACAGGCTTGAGTAGATAGTCAACCGGATTGTAATCGAAAGATCTGTATGCGTATTCCGAATAGGCTGTAGTAAAAATAACTTGAGGGATGTAGTCGAGTTTGTCTAACAGGTCAAAGCCGCTTTGTCCTGGCATATGAATGTCTAAAAAAAGTACATCTGGACGCTTTTCGTTGATTAACTTTAGGGCGGAATCGGGATGATCCGCAGCGCCCACTAATTCAAGCTCCTTGAACTCCGATAACATTCGGACTAAGCCCTCGCGGGCTAATCGAGAGTCTTCAACAACAATGGCTTTCATTGGTTTTTACTCTTGTGGGATTTTCACATTAACGCAAAAGCGATTATCAACGACCGACGTTTCGATCGAGCCCCGCTCTGCATATAGCAAATCTAAGCGCTGACCAATATTATACAGCCCAATGCCAGGCTCAGATTGAGCCGTCTTGTGCTTTGCGGCGTAGTCGCGGGGTAAGTCATTGCAAACTTGTAAGTTGAGCATTGTGCCTTCTAACGTTGCCGCCACGTCGATCGTGCCACCCTCTTTAATATTGTCTATGCCGTGTTTCACGGCGTTCTCTAGGAGCATTTGCAGCACCATTGGTGGCAATTGGCAGTTTAAGAGGCGGTCCGGTATGTTGATTTCAAAACGCAGGCGCTCCTCAAACTGGATTTGTATTAAATCGATATAGCGTCGGCTAATATCTAGTTCGTCCAGCAGTGCGACGCGCATATTTTTTGAACTCTCCAAAGAGTAGCGCAGCACACTCGAGAGCGACATCAACATCTTCTCAGCATTGTTGGCGTCTTCGTGAATCATAAAGCGGATATTGTTGAGTGCGTTAAACAAAAAATGTGGGTTGAGTTGGTTCGACAAGCTGCTTAACTCTGCCTCCTTGAGGCTGTTCTGCAGTCTGAGGTTATCAATCTCCATTTGCTTTGTGGTGCGTCGGCTCGTGATGCCCATATACAACACGATCCAACACAGCAAGTAGAACGACGTCGCAAACCAATTACCGAAGAAGAATCGGGCGAGCATTCCAATTGATGAGATGTCGGGAGTTTGGCTACTGCTATAACGATATAGGTCGTCAAAATAGAGATTGACGGCGACCAAGGACATCAGCAGTACTATGCAAAAGCTGAAAAAAGCCGCACTTGCTATCGATTTTAATAATACGGCTAATTGCGTCTGAGATTCCCATTTAGCGCTGTGGTAGTGACTGCGAAGCAGCAACCCAGAGAAGAAGAAGCCGGCGCCCCAAATGGCGCTTGCGATAACGTGAAATTCCCACAAATAGGAAGGTCGTAAAATGGAATTGAGCGCTAAGTCAAGTGCAACCAGTACCACGATACCGCCAACATGGTGACTCCAAAAGTCGGGGCTTGCGACAAACAAATCATCATTCAAGCTCGCTCGAATGCTCCGCAAATAGGCTTTAAATTCAGCCCAAGCTCGTTGCACTCTCGGGTCGTTCCAGACCGACACTAGCCTTTTAAAAATGCGACGCATGATGCTTGCTTAATATGATGGTACGGATTTCCATCTTACAGCGAATCAATCACTAAGTTGAACGCGTGATTGATTGAATTTTTGGTAAGCGTAAGCGCTTCCAACACAATGACGCGAGTGAGCTCGGCCACCTGTAGGGTAGCGTCCACGATTATCACCCCGCTTTGCTTAAACGCGATGTCCCAACAATCTGACTGATCTGTTGTCGATTGGATCGCAATGGTGTGTTTGTGAATGGGATCGTTGAGCTCCTGGGCACTAGTGTTACTCGTAATGACGAGCGTTAATGTTGCTAATGCCGCGGCTAAACCTACACTGAGTATGATGGGACGAATCATGCCACTACCTCCGATAAAAGAGTAATTGATCTATTTTTTGATGGAAGTAGTTTTACATACTCAAAATCAATTGTGCCAAGAAGGTGCCGAGCGGCCAGAAAATGGGACAAGCGGCAGAATGCTGAGACTAGCGGGGGCCAAACGATGGTATTTTCACTGACGCGGGGGAGCCGTTATGCGAAAAGTTTGGGAGTCTGCCCGCTTAGTGAACTAAACTGCGATACTAGAAGAGTCCTTTGTTGGCTTATAAAAAGAACTCAGTGAGCCTGATGGGTTTGTCATATGATTATTCACCGCATCGCCGATGCCTTTCGCCGTCAAGATTGGTTGACCGTTTTTGTTGAGACTCTGATTGTTGTACTCGGAGTGTTCCTAGGATTGCAGGCGCAGGAGTGGAGTAAGCGTCAGGATGATCGCTCTAGAGAGATGCAAATCGTTGCCGATATGCTCGCTGATATAGAAATTGATCGAGCTCAGTACGCTAATGCACTAACGCTTGCTGTACGTCGTGTCGCGGCTGCGAACGCCTCATTGCAAGCTGCGAACTTAGCGCCCATCGAGTTCGACTATACCGTGCCTAACGCAGACATTGTTGATTACGCGTTCGACATTCCCAATGCAAAGTCTACTCTTGCTGATCAACATCCAGCGCTTTGGACAGACATGGTGATAGGCTACTTTCCCACGCCGAGCACTTCAACGTACGATGCGATGGTCGGTGCTGGCGAAATCAAGATTATTCGAGACCGGCGCATGGTGAGGGCGATTCAAGTCTATCGCAATCTCATTGGCAGTGTTGAGAGACAAAATGATAAGTTAATTTCGATTCGTACCCACACGCTAAATGTGGGAGCAACGTACGGGTTGGCGCCTTATACCCCGTTACAATCTGAAGCTTACTTTCAGTTGATATCGACTGAGCCAGAGCTTGCGGCATCCATTCGAATTCTAGCGACTTTCACCATCTTTCATTATGGTGAAATCAAGAGCGCGGACGCGCAGGCGGCATTGCTTGAAGAGCAGCTAAAGTCCTATATTCAGCGCACACAATAAGCTACTACTGGTGTTTCCTGTGCTTGCAGCGCGCGCATTACGTCCTCAGCGACGATGCACATTCAAGGATTACAGCTTACTCACGATTTCTGTGTAGCGTCTTACCCAAATCCGCTAAGATCACTGTGGTTACAATTTTATTCGACTTTTATAAGGACAATAATGAAAAAAATAATAGTAAGAAGTGTTTTCTTAGTGGGATTGATTGGCGCAAGTAGTTCACCGCTCTACGCTCAGGGGCTGAGTTGCGATGATTTGGTTGAAATTGGTGACACCGCAGTAGAAGTGCGCGATGCGCTGTATGAAATTGGCACTATTTCTGAGGGCGACACGGTTGATTCAGCGTTGGATGAGTTGATTGATGGGTTGTGGATGATCGCCGAAGTGGAAGAAAACGCGGTGTTGGAGGAATACATCGAAATCATGGACGAGGGTTGGGAAGAAATGGATGGCGAAACATTGATGAGTGGTTTGCAAGGTGCAATTGACAGCATAGATACCATCTACAGTAACGACTGTGAGTGATTAAAGCTCTACTAACGCGTAACACTTTTGGCACGGATTGGGATGTTACGCATGAGCATGTAGGCTGGTTTGGTTTAGCCTAACAGTTTTCTCTGCGCATGCTCCCCGATGAGCGCGCACGTGCAATCCCGGTCGTCTTCCCCGTGAAGGCGGAGATCCACTATCTGGCACGGTGCTAAACCATGGTTTCCCGCCTCGGCAACTGCTCCTGCGTTGCACTACTCGCTGCGTCCATGCAGCGATGCGCGGGAATGACGGGGCTTGGGGCGGACATGAGCTCCCATTCATGGACGGGGTTGAGCTTTGAGTTCGCAAGCGGACTTTGCGCTAAACTATAAGCCATGCCCAATAAATCAGAATCGCAAGACCAAGCAGTAGGAATAAATAGTGAGGAGTCCACGTTTTCGTGAGTAACGCCCCTACCGCGCAGAACAGAGCAATTACACTGAGCGGTCCAGCAATGTTTAAGCTAAGAATAAACCAACTCTCGCAGTCAAGACCAAGTTGCCTTCCTGTGCAATAGCTTGAGTAAGACCATAGGATCAAGATTATGCAGAGCATCGCGAACAGCAATTCTAAAATCGCGATGGGTTTGATCAAATTTGAACTAACTTTCATTCAGACGCTTGGGCACACTGGCCTTCTCACAATTGAATTTGGTTAACAAGCCTCTTCATTTCGTAAAGCACCTAAGACGATCAGTTGTGTAATTTTTTCTCGCACCGTTTGCGGACTTTGTAAATCTAACCGCTCCAATGCTTGCTTGTATTGAACTTGGGCGCTGCCGAACAATCCTTTGGTGGCCAATCGCACCAACTTGATTGGCGATTTGCTGGCCTGCTTTAAGGCTTGCAGGGCAGGGATTAGGCTTTGTTCAAGTTCAGTAAAGTCGGTGCCAAAGGGGTAGTCAGGTAATAACCCAGCTTGTTTGAATGGCTGCAATCGCTGTTGTACATCTCGCTGCGTATTGTTTTGCCACCTCGTAGACAATTTGAAACCTGGATCAATTTTATGATTGGTTTGCGCTTCGCGTAGCAGATTTTGTTGGAACTGACGATCCGAGATTGCTAAGAGTCTTGTAATCACCGTTTGGTCGTTAGCTCCCCGTACATCGGCAATGCCGTATTCCGTAACAAAGATATCGCGTAAGTGGCGGGGGATGGTCGTGTGACCATAGGACCAAACGATATTACTGCTGGGCTTACCGTGGCTTAAGCGTTGGGCTGTACGCATGATAATCGAGCGCGCGCCTTGCAGATCGAATGATT
>CAYGNS010000148.1:2650-6231 GCA_964351295.1 uncultured Gammaproteobacteria bacterium | reverse complement strand
TGGCGTTTCTTTTTTGGGGGATATAGAGCCCTCAGCGGAACAAGAGCCTTCAGCTGATAAAGAGCCTGCAGCGCACAATGACACCTCAACCACCGAGGATTCTTTAGTTCAGGCGCTATCTGTTTCGACTGACGCGTCAGCCGAGGTAGAAGACACCGACGATCCGTCGGCGGAACTCATTGCGGAAAGTCTTCATCAGTTAGACGTTGGTACGCCTGAGGATCTGGTTGGCGATTATGTTGCCCCTGTGAATCGAGGAACCGGACGGTGGCTGTTTGGCGCAAGCCTGGCATTGACCCTCCTCGCGAGTCAGGTGCTTTGGTTTGAACGTGATTGGTTGTCGACGGATTCAAGGCTCAGGCCTTACTACTTGCAGGTTTGCAACTTCGTCGACTGTCGGCTCCCTGATTACCTGGATGCTGAGACACTGTCGACCACAGATCTGGTTATCCGTACTCATCCAACGGCAGAACGCGGACTCGTCGTCGATGCGATTCTGCGCAACGAAGCACCTTATCGGCAACGATTTCCAGCATTGCAACTTCGTTTTGACGATATCAATGGCAACGTAGTGGCGCAACGGACCTTCAGTCCCACCACCTATCTGGCTGGAGAATTGTCAGGTCTCCAGTATATTCCTGCAGTCACCGAGGTGCGTTTGTCGCTCGATATTATGGATCCCGGTCCAAATGCCGTGAGCTACTCGATGGTGACGGTGCTGAACTAGCAGTGCTAAAATCTGGAATCGACTGAGCAACCACACTGAGCAATCACTAAGTTTCATCAACTCCCCATGAAAATAGGCCCACACGAACACCCCAGTCAAGTTGTCTTGGCGCCTATGGCGGGCGTGACCGACCAACCATTTCGGGATTTATGCCGCCACTATGGCGCCTACTGGTGTGTCTCAGAAATGCTCACCAGCAATCAAGCGCTCTGGCATACGAGAAAGAGTCAGTCACGGCTTAGCTTCCAAAATGAAATTGGCCCTCGTTGGGTCCAGATTGCTGGTGGTGATGCTGAGATTTTGGCGAGTGCTGCTGCAGCGGCAGAGCAACTGGGTGCTGACATCATTGATATCAACATGGGTTGCCCTGCGAAGAAAGTCTGCAAGAAAGCAGCCGGTTCAGCGTTGATGAAGGATGTGGCGTTGGTCCAAAACATTTTTGATGCAGTTCGGCGTTCAGTCGCTATTCCCGTCACCGTAAAAATTCGTCTCGGCTGGTCTCTGGACGACATTAATGCTCCGTTAATTGCCAGATTGGCCGAAGACTCGGGCCTGGCTCTGGTCACGGTCCATGGCCGATCTCGGGCCTGTAAGTTTGCCGGTACTGTTCACTATGACCGAATTGGCGAGGTCGTCAACGCCGTCAATATTCCCGTGGTTGCTAATGGTGACATTCAATCTGCCGAGGCGGCACATCAGGTATTGGTCGAGACCGGTGCGGCGGGGGTTATGGTTGGCCGAGCCGCTCAAGGCAAGCCCTGGTTACCTGCTCAGGTTGATCACTTTCTCACTTCAGGGGAAAACAAAAAAAATCCAGAACTGGGTGAGATCAAATCAATGCTCATGACACATATACACAAGCTTGCCGATTTTTACGGTGATGTAGCGGGTCCTCGAATTGCCCGAAAGCATGTTGGCTGGTATCTATCTGACTTAAACGGACGATCCCTCAGTGTCTTAAAAGAAGCGCTGAAGGTGTTTAATCAAAAGGAAACTGAAGCAGAGCAGCTGCAGGCAATCGAGATAATATTTGAGCGATTGGGTAGCGATAGGGATCTGGCTGCCTGACGAGAGTTGGAGCATGCGAGATGTCCTCAGACGAATATCGACCGGGAGAAACGACCGAAGAAGAGGTTGTACTACCCATTCCCTCACTTTCAGAAGCCGTCCATCACGCGGTTAAAAATTACCTGACCGCAATGGATGGCCAGGACATCACAGAGCTTTATGAGTTGGTCATTTCAGAGATTGAAGCTCCGCTATTAGCCGCAGTTATGAAGCGCACAAGCCACAATCAAAGCCGCGCGTCCGCCATGCTTGGACTGAATCGAGGCACTCTGAGGAAGAAGCTGAAGAAATACGGATTGGCATAAATCTTCACTTTTACTGCTCGCCCCGTGTAAAATTCGCAGCTCCAGAGGACGGCCCACACCGTCCTCTTTTTGTTTCAGCTGGGAGCTCTCATGTCCGACGTTAAGATCCGTACCGCTTTAATCAGCGTTTCCGATAAATCTGGCTTAGAGACATTAGCCAGGGGTCTGGTCAGTCATGAGGTCGAGGTCTTGTCGACCGGTGGTACCTACAAGCAACTGCAATCAGCTGGTGTGTCCGTTAGAGAAGTTTCTGATTACACCGGATTCCCCGAAATGATGGATGGCCGGGTTAAAACGCTTCATCCCAAAGTACATGGCGGTCTGCTCGGTCGTCGTGAAGCAGACGGAACGGGTATCGATGTTGCGGTAATGCAAGATCATGGCATCACGCCCATAGACCTGGTTGTCGTGAACCTGTATCCATTTGAACAAACCGTCGCTAATCCTGCTGCGACGCTTTCCGATGCTATAGAAAACATCGACATTGGTGGTCCTGCAATGTTGCGCTCCGCTGCAAAGAATTATGCATCTGTCGCGGTGGTGGTAGACGTCTCTGATTATGATGCCGTATTGTCCGAAATGGCGTCTACAGCCGGTTGCCTGTCCCTCGAAACACGCTTTCGCCTCGCAGTCAAAACCTTTGAGCTGGTGGCCCGCTACGATGGTGCGATTTCCAATTATCTCGGTAGCATTACCTTTGGTAGTGATGAAAAGGTCGCGTTCCCCGCGACGATTACGAAACAATATCAGCGAAAAGAAGTGATGCGTTATGGTGAGAACCCTCATCAGGCTGCTGCGTTTTATACGGACCTGGTGCCTGGCATTGGCTCAGTTTCCGGAGCAGAGCAAATTCACGGCAAAGCACTTTCATACAATAATGTTGCAGATACCGACGCCGCTTTGGAATGCGTTCGGGCTTTTGCAGAGCCGGCTTGCGTCATCGTCAAACACGCCAACCCTTGCGGTGTAGCGGTCGCGAAAGATGTCCACGAGGCATATCGGCTGGCTTTTGAAACGGACCCGACCTCGGCTTTCGGTGGCATCATAGCGTTGAATCGCACGTTGACCCATGAATTGGCAGAGGACATGACGGAGCGTCAATTTATTGAAGTTGTGATAGCGCCCGATATTGAACCAGAAGCCGTAATCGCACTGCAGAAGAAAAAGAATGTGCGGGTTTTGATTTGCGGTGATTTGAATGCCGATCGGACGGGGCAACTGGATTATAAGAAAGTGGTCGGTGGCATGTTGGTGCAAGATGCCGATCTGGATTTGCTGCATGACTCAGAGCTGAAAGTTGTATCCAAGCGGCAACCAACAGACGCAGAAATGTCTGACCTGCTGTTTGCCTGGACAGTTGCCAAGTATGTGAAATCAAATGCCATTGTTTATGCCAAAGATCAGCGCACGATTGGTGTCGGCGCTGGCCAAATGTCTCGGGTTTATAGTGCCAAAATCGCTGGTATTAAGGCTGCCGATGA
>CAYGNS010000148.1:0-2640 GCA_964351295.1 uncultured Gammaproteobacteria bacterium | reverse complement strand
TGAAAGTCTCGAAGTAGAAGGATCAGTGATGGCCTCAGATGCATTTTTTCCGTTTCGCGATGGCATTGATGCCGCGGCAGCGGCGGGGATCGCGGCAGTGATTCAGCCGGGTGGCTCGGTTCGCGATGACGAAGTGATTGCTGCTGCAGACGAGGCAGGTATGGCAATGGTCTTTACAGGTATGCGGCACTTCCGTCACTAGCTCGACTAAATAGATCGACTAAATAGCTCGACTAAATAGATCGACTAAATAGATCGACTAAACAGATTGGCTAAACAGATCGGTTAAACAGATCTCCAACCAGGGGCGATAGGAAATGAAGGTACTGATCACGGGGAGTGGCGGAAGAGAGCATGCTTTGGCCTGGAAAGCTGCACAGTCCGACGGCGTAACGCAGGTGTTTGTTGCGCCTGGTAATGCAGGTACTGAAATAGAGCCGCGAATCAGCAATGTTGAACTCGATGTGATGGACATTTCCGGGCAAGTTCAGTTTGCTAAAGACAACGATATTGGTTTGGTCATCATTGGACCAGAGGCACCGCTGGTTGCCGGAGCCGTTGATCAATTCAACGCGGCCGGGATTCCCTGTTTCGGGCCTACTGCAACCTGTGCACAGCTCGAAGGCTCTAAGGACTTTACCAAGCAGTTTCTTTCGCGACATAAAATCCCCACTGCGGCCTATCAAACATTTTCTGAGATCGAGCCAGCACTTGAATACGCGCGTAACATGACTCAGCCAGTGCTGGTAAAGGCCGATGGGCTCGCCGCTGGCAAAGGCGAACCCGCGAACGCATTGCTCAATGACGACTAGCCTTTTCTTAAATATGAGTTTTTAAACGGGCTAGAACAGACTGGCTGCACGATCCCAGCACACGGCTGGACACCCCAGCACTTAGTGAATTATGCAGCCGACCAAACCACCATCGTCGCGGCCATGCCCTGTTATGCAAAAACGCATTCTTATGGCGAATACATTTTTGACTGGGCATGGGCCGATGCCTACTTTCGGCACGGGCAGCACTACTACCCCAAGCTGTCTACTGCCGTCCCGTTCACGCCCGCCACTGGACCGCGCATATTAGTTAGCGAACCCACCAATACCGCTCTTTATACTGATCAACTTTTTAGCCGCGTGCAGCGATTATGCGAAGAAGAAGGATATTCGAGCTGGCACGCCCTATTTATAAGTGAGTTGGAAGCACAGCATTTTGCGCAGAACCCACAGACGCTGGTACGGCACAGCAATCAATTTCATTGGCAAAACCAAAACTATGCAAGCTTTGCAGAATTTTTGACTTCGTTAACCGCCAAAAAGCGTAAAAATATTAAGCGTGAACGCAGAAGAATCCAGGAACAAAACATTCAATATACTTGGTATTCCGGCAACGATCTGACCCCAGAGATCATGCTCACCATGTATGCATTTTATGCTCGAACAATTCAAATGTACGGGGCACAAGCGTATTTAAACCGCGACTTTTTCGTCTATCTTGCCGAGCACTTCGCCAACAATACAATCGTATTGCTAGCGCGCTACGAGCAGCAAATCATCGCGGGTGGGCTGTACTTCAAAAGCAATCACACGCTCTACGGCCGTTACTGGGGCGCAGTGCATAACTTCCACAGCGTGCATTTTGAAACTTGCTATTATCAAGCCATAGAGTGGTGCATTGAGCATGGGTACGCGCGCTTTGAGGCCGGCGCACAAGGTGAACACAAACATGCCCGTGGTTTATCGCCGAGTAAGACGTATTCTGCGCATTGGTTGCGCGATCCACAGTTTCACCAAGCAGTCGGCGAATTCATTCTGCAGGAGCAGCAACACATCGACGCGTATCAGCGCAATATGGCTAACCATAGCCCGTATCGAAACGAGCTGTAAAATGTAGTTACACTCACTTTACCTCTATATTTAAGCAACACTGTGATTGACCCACGTATTGAGTTTCCTAACCCCAGCCTAGCCGCACCAGACGGACTGCTTGCAATGGGTGGGAACCTTCACGCAGACACGCTCGTTGCTGCGTATCGACAGGGCATTTTTCCGTGGTTTAATGCGGGTCAACCGATACTGTGGTGGTCACCCGATCCGCGACTAGTGCTGTTTCCTGCTGAATTTAAATGCTCACGAAGTTTAAATAAAGCAATTCGCAATGGCAATTTTGCGGTAACGGCCAACACTTGTTTTAGTGATGTGTTGCAAGCTTGTGCGAGCCGCGGATTAACTAAAGCCTTACCGGAACAAGCCCCAGTGAGTTTAGTCTGCGAAAATCCTGAACTCTGGCAACAGCATACAAATCAGGATCAGGACAGCGACGCTAGATCGACCACTGCCCCGATTACCTGGATCAATGAAGCCATGCGCATTGCGTACACAGAACTGCACTTATTAGGTGTTGCACACTCGATTGAAGTATGGCGGAATCAACGTCTGGTAGGCGGTCTGTATGGTTTGAAATTGGGTGATATTTTTTACGGAGAAAGTATGTTTAGCGTGGTGAGCAATGCATCAAAAATTGCCACGGCCTACCTGTGCGCTTGGGGAGCAATGACAAACTTGCGACTCATTGACTGTCAAATTCATAGCGAACATCTTGCAACATTAGGTGCTCGCACAATCTCGCGCGTGGCCTTTTTAC
>CAYGNS010000147.1:0-6237 GCA_964351295.1 uncultured Gammaproteobacteria bacterium | reverse complement strand
GTTTTGGTGCGGCGTTTGGTAAAGCACAACTTGGTGCGGGCTCAGAGATTCCCGAATCGGGGAACGCCCTGTTTAGCGTTCGCGAGGCGGATAAGCGTATTGCCGCCAATTTAGCGGCCTACTTGAGTTCTGCTGGGTTTAAGATTTTTGCGACAGAGGGAACGGCTCGATATTTCGAAAACGAAGGCGTTTCTGTTAAGGTGATTAAGAAAGTAAAGCAAGGTCGACCGCATATTGTTGATATGATCATCGACGGTGATGCGGATTTAGTCGTGAACACCACATCCAATACGGAAAGCCTGACGGACTCGTATACAATACGGCGCGAAGCATTGATGCACAAAGTAACCTACTTTACGAACATCGCGGCAGCCCGCGCCATGGGCGAAGCGCATAAAGCGCATTCGGCGATTACGGTGCGTAAATTGCAGGACCTCCACACAACATTAAAGGTTTAGAGTTAAGCAAATGGATCGAGTATTACTCACATTAAAAGGTGCCGAGCGCCTCAAAATCGAATTAAAGAACCTGAAGAGTGTAGAGCGCCCTAAAGTGATTGCGGCGATTGCCGAGGCTCGCTCGCATGGCGATCTGTCTGAGAATGCCGAATACGACGCCGCCAAGGAGCAGCAGGGCTTTATTGAGGGTCGAATTAAAGAATTAGAAAGCCAATTGAGCGTGGCCGAAGTGATTGACCCAACTAAACTGAACGCATCGGGCAAGGTTATTTTTGGCGCGCGCGTAAAGCTGTATGACGAAGAAGCTGATCGCGAAGTGCAATATCAGATAGTGGGCGACCTCGAGGCTGACATTGAGCGTGGTCAAATCTCTTTGAGCTCGCCCATCGGCCGAGCCCTAATAGGTAAAATGGAAGGCGATGAATTTACCTTTCGAGCGCCGGCAGGTGAAAAAACTTACGAAGTAATCTCAGTCTCTTACGACGACTAAAGTCGGTGTGTGTCCGCTGCTCAGGGCTGTGTCCGTCGCTCAGGGCTGTATCCGCCGCTCAGGGCTGTTGCCTAGTCTTATGTGAATTGCGCGCCGCGACGCATAGATTAAATGCTCGGAACAATAATTTTGGGTTCGTTGTTGGCGCGGTAGAAAACGCCAACGCGTCCAATTAGTTGCACAGGCTCTGCGTTAGCCGAACTGCTGATGCTCGCCATCAAGGCCACTTTCTCGGCTTTCGCATTACTGGGCAATTTGATCTTAACCAGTTCGTGATGCTCAAGCGCAAGGTCTATTTCGGCGAGCACGCTCGCGGTTAAACCCTTGCCACCAATGGTTACGATGGGCTTGAGTGAGTGTGCAACCCCACGCAAGTAGTTCTTCTGTTTTCCGGTAAGAATCATTTAATGCAATAATGTGTTAAGTCGGTGCGCGATTCTACTTAAAATTTAAAACAATTCCTCCCCAAATGGCACTAAAAGGTAATAAAAAAGGCGAATGGGTCAGACGCCACGTAAACGATCCATACGTCAAGCGCGCGACGAGTCAGGGCTATCGGTCGCGTGCCGTCTATAAATTACAGGAAATCGACGAACAAGATGGTTTGATTAAACCCAATATGACGATTGTCGATTTAGGCAGTGCGCCAGGTGGGTGGTCGCAATATATTGCGCGCAAACACGGGCGCACTTGCACGACGATTGCCATTGACCTACTGCCTATGGACAACCTCGACCTAGTGCATTTTTTACAAGGCGATTTTGAGGACCCGCAGATTTTGGAGCAAGTGGATGAGCTGTTAGAAGGGCGCCAAGCTGACCTGATTATCTCGGACATGGCGCCTAACATCACCGGCGTGCGCAGTGTCGACGAAGCGCAATTTGAGGGCTTACTCGAAGCCGTTTTGCAGTTTAGTGATGCGCGGTTGAAACCTGGCGGTAACCTCTTGGTTAAGTTGTTTGAAGGCAGTGCGGCGCATTATTTTCGCCGTGAAGTGCGTAATCGTTTTAAGAGCGGGGTGGTGCGCAAGCCTGCAGCCTCACGTCCTGGCAGTCGTGAATTTTATTTTCTGGCCAAACAAAAACAGGTTCCTGGACGTTAACTGGCCGCTATGATGTTGCCGCGTCCAGGCCTCAAATTAAACTACTGATAAGCCCACTGAGGGATATCAATGCAAAGAATGCCACCTTTATACTCGTTCGCTGCTTGAAAATCCTCAATTTACCGCCAAACTTGTAGTCAAGAGCGAGCCTGTAGGGCATTGGCAATGTACTGTCTGAGCCTCTATTTGCACGGCAATTTATACCTTGCGCGACATTGTAGTTATCTGATCACTGTTAAACTTTGGCAAGATGATGGCAAACAGGGTCACTCTGCACGTCTTTTGCATAGATTTTAGTTAGACTTAACAAAAGAGCGCGCGAATCAGAGTTTGAGTAATGTGTATCAGCATTGCGCTTGTTTACCATTTGCAGTAGTCGAGAGTATAAGTAACTGAATAAGCCAAGTACCCGCGATTATAGGTATTAGTTTAGGATTAACCTGAAGAACCCATAGGAATCGATTGTGAATAAATTTACCAACGTCATCATTTTGGTGTTAATGGTCTTAATGGTTGGCTCTATGCTCGCTGACCGTGGCGCCAATACTCAGAGCCAAGTTAAGGAACTTAAGTATTCTGAGTTTATGGCAAAGCTCACAGAGGAGGGTTCGGTTAACAATGTCGTGATTGATCAGGGTAGCGAGACAATCTCGGGCACTGATCCAGGTACGGGTACGCAGTATCAAGCGGTTATGCCCTATGACCCCGCACTCATCGATACCTTAATCGCGCGCAACATATCGTTTGAAGTGAAGCGAGCTGAGGGCCGCTCAATTTGGATGAGCATCCTCATCAACACCATTCCTATACTGTTGTTTATTGGTGTATGGATTTACTTAATGCGGCAAATGCAGGGTGGTGGCCGCGGTGGCGCAATGAGCTTTGGTAAGAGTCGCGCGCGACTACTTAACCAAGACACCAACCGAGTCACGTTCGAGGACGTAGCCGGTATTGAAGAATCGAAAGAAGAAGTGCAGGAAATTGTGGAGTTCCTACGCGACCCAACGCGCTTCCAAAAGCTCGGAGGTCGGATGCCCAGTGGAGTGCTGATGACCGGTAGCCCAGGTACGGGTAAAACTTTGTTGGCAAAAGCCATCGCTGGTGAAGCCCGCGTGCCTTTTTTCTCTATCTCTGGTTCTGACTTTGTGGAGATGTTTGTTGGGGTTGGCGCATCGCGCGTGCGTGACATGTTCGAACAGGCTAAGAAGAGCGCCCCTTGTATTATTTTCATCGACGAGATCGATGCCGTTGGGCGGCATCGTGGTGCTGGCTTAGGCGGTGGACATGACGAGCGCGAACAAACGCTAAACCAGTTACTCGTTGAAATGGACGGGTTTGAAGGTGGGGAAGGCGTGATAGTCATCGCGGCCACTAACCGCCCAGACGTACTGGACCCAGCTTTATTGCGTCCCGGTCGATTCGACCGTCAGGTACACGTGCCGCTGCCAGATATTCGCGGACGTGAGCAAATTCTGAAAGTGCATATGCGTAAAACGCCCATTGGCAAAACGGTTGATGCAGCCATTATTGCGCGCGGGACGCCTGGGTTCTCAGGTGCTGATTTGGCCAACTTAGTGAATGACGCGGCCCTGTTTGCAGCGCGTGGCGATAAAAAGCTCGTCGAAATGGACGATTTCGAGATGGCCAAAGATTAGGTGTTGATGGGAGTGGAGCGGCGTTCTATTGTTATGCCCGAAGAAGAGCGACGCAATACGGCTTACCATGAATCGGGCCATGCCGTGGTTGCCGAAGTGCTCAATGAGTTCACCGACCCCGTACACAAAGTAACCATCATTCCGCGAGGACGTGCGCTGGGCGTTACCATGCAACTGCCCAAAGAAGATCGCTACAGTCACAACAAGGATTACCTGTTGGCGCGCATTGCCGTTCTGATGGGCGGACGTATCGCCGAAGAATTGTTTATGAATCAAATGACCACGGGTGCGTCGAACGACTTTGAAGTGGCCACTAAAATGGCACATAACATGGTGGCTCGTTGGGGCATGAGCGAACTGTTGGGAACGCGAGTGTATGGCGAGAACGAGAGCGAAGTGTTTTTAGGTCGCGATATGGCCACGAATAAAAATATGAGTGAGCAAACCGCCACCCAAGTAGATGCCGAGGTGTCGAGAATTATTAGTGAAGAGTATGCGCGTGCCCGCAAAATCTTGGACGAAAACCGCGATAAAGTTGAAGTAATGGCGAAAGCCTTGATTGAGTGGGAAACCATCAACTCTACGCAGATTGCCGAGATCATGGAGGGCAAGGAGCCTACCCCACCGAGCGATTTGCCAAAGCCAAAAAAGAGTAAAAAAGACGGTGATGAAGATGCTAAAAAGGGTTCGGCTAACATCAAACCGCAAATGGATAATCCAGCCAGCGAAAGCTAGTTTAGTTAATGGCGAGTAGCCCCGTACTCACGCTGCTTGAGCGCTCTCAAGCAGCAGTGATGGGCATAATAAATACCACCCCCGATTCCTTTTCGGACGGTGGCCTGTTTGCGCAAGCGACGGCCGCTATTGAGCATGGATTGCGCTTGGTTGAACAGGGTGCGGATATGCTCGACGTGGGTGGCGAATCAACGCGGCCCGGTGCCGATCCCGTCAGTGTAGAGCAAGAGCTCGATCGCGTACTTCCGGTCATCGAAGGCTTGCGGGCTCGTACGCCTGTGCCTATTTCAATCGATACATCCAAAGCGCCAGTTATGCAGGCAGCGGTTGCCGCCGGGGCTTCATTTATTAACGATGTAACTGCGCTGCAAGGCCGTGATGCACTCAGCATAGCCTGCGCGGCGCAGGTGCCAATTTGTTTGATGCACATGCAGGGTGCACCCACCACTATGCAAGCACAACCTCAGTACCAAAGTGTAGTTGATGAGGTGATTGCTTTTTTGCAAACACGCATCCGTGATTGCGAAGCCCAAGGCATCGCACGCGCCACTATTTGCGTAGACCCTGGCATCGGTTTCGGTAAAACGTTAGAACACAACTTGCAATTGCTTGGTGCCTTGCCTTACATGCGTGCACAACTCGGTTGCGCTTTATTGGTGGGGGTTTCGCGTAAATCAATGATTGGTGCCATACTCGGGCGAGACGTGCACGAACGCTTATACGGCAGTTTAGGCTTGGCGGTGCAAAGTGTATTAAATGGCGCGAAGATCGTGCGCGTGCACGATGTGCAAGCCACCGTTGAGGCCATTCGCTGCGTCGAGGCGGTACAGTTCGCAGCACGCTAAATTTTGCTACATTACGCGCTGAGTAGCATGCAATACTGAGGCCGACTAGAATGAGGCCATCGCAACAATAATTATTTTAATCGCAGACACATAATGAGTTCATTTTTTGGTACAGATGGTATTCGCGGTCTAGTAGGTGTTGAGCCGATTACCCCGGCCACCATCGTGCATCTAGGCTGGGCGTTGGGTACAGTGGTTAAGCGGCATTTTGGCCAAGGTTCGGTGCTCATTGGCAAAGACACGCGCGTGTCTGGGTATTTGCTTGAGTCGGCCATGGAGGCGGGTTTAGCCTCGGCGGGCATGGATGTAAAACTGCTCGGGCCACTGCCCACCCCCGCGATCGCGTATCTAACACAAACAGCTCGCGCGAAAGCCGGCGTGGTCATTTCGGCATCGCATAATCAGTTCCAAGACAATGGGATTAAGTTTTTCTCTTCGCAAGGCACTAAATTATCAGATCAACTGCAAGACGAAATTGAAGCGCTCATGAGCGAGCCGCTGGTGGTGGTGAACGCTGAACAACTCGGTAAGGCTTTTCGCATGCCAGATGCCTTGGGTCGATATGTTGAGTTTTGTAAAGGTACCATCCCAAGACGTATGGATTTTCGTGGCCTCAGAGTAGCCCTAGACTGCGCTAACGGCGCCGCTTATCAATCGGCACCGTCTGTTTTTCATGAACTCGGTGCTGACATCGAAGTAATCAATAACCAGCCCGATGGCTACAATATAAACGCCCAATGTGGGTCCACTCACATCGATGGTTTGCAGCAGTTGGTTGTCGACAAACAATGTGATGTGGGTATTGCTTTTGATGGCGATGCAGACCGCGTAATGATGGTGGATCAGCATGGTCGAGTGGTCGACGGCGATCAGTTGTTGTTTGTCATTGCGAGCAGTTTACATAAACAGGGACGCCTAAAAGGCGGCGTGGTTGGCACGCTGATGTCTAATC
>CAYGNS010000146.1:0-6250 GCA_964351295.1 uncultured Gammaproteobacteria bacterium | reverse complement strand
CTTTTTTAGGAGCGGCCTTTTTGGCCACTTTTTTGGCGACCTTTTTCGTTACTTTTTTAGTCACTTTCTTGGCGACTTTCTTCGCTACCTTTTTGGCGACTTTCTTAGCCGCTTTTTTGGTCACTTTTTTAGTAACCTTTTTGGTTACCTTCTTTGCGGCATTTCCAGCCGGTGCTGCGGTTGCGGTGGTTGCGTTACTATCGGTGTTTGATGTATCGCTTGCACTACTCGTTTTTGTGTTGGCCATTGTTTATTCCTCTGAGGTTTGCAATGCTGGGGCTAAGCTAAGCGTCAATATAGAACAGGCGTAATAAATGTCAATAGTTCACCCACTTAAGTCGATCGTGTGATTTTCCTCGCGCACGATGCGACGCTCGGTATAATAGCCATCTTTCGGTCTCACCCAGGATACTCATGTCTGAATTTTTACTCGCTTACGGCCTGTTTATGGCCAAAATTGTTACTGTGTTGATTGCTCTTTTTCTTGCTGTAGCGATCATCAGTGGCGCTCGTAGACAGGATGATCAACCAGAGTTAAAGATCACCAACCTAAACGAAAAGTACCTTGATCTAAAGCGCCGCTTGCTCCAAGCAACCATGTCTAAAAAGGCTTATAAGGCTTTGCAAAAAGAGGAAGCCAAAACGGCTAAGCTCGAAGCGAAGGCTGAGGCAAAGTGGGCAGCAATAGCCAAGGGAAAAACTGACGACGAGCAAACTGATAACAACGCATCGAAGCCGCATGCCGGTAGTCAAGATCGTCCAAAGTTATTCGTGCTTGAATTTGAAGGTGACGTTAAAGCCTCTGAAGTAGTGAGTTTACGCGACGAAATAACCGCCATCTTAAGCGTAGCGCAGGCGCAAGACGAAGTTCTGCTAAAGCTCGATAACTCTGGTGGTATGGTGCATGAACACGGCCTTGCCGCGTCACAACTAAAACGCATCACCGATGCGGGCATAAAATTAACGGTGTCGGTCGACAAAGTTGCGGCTAGTGGCGGGTACATGATGGCGTGCGTGGCCAACAAAATCGTGGCAGCACCGTTTGCAATTCTGGGCTCAATTGGGGTGCTTGCTCAGCTACCAAACTTCCATCGTCTGTTAGATAAAGCGGGCATCGATTTTGAACAGCACACCGCAGGCAAATATAAGCGCACGATAACCATGTTTGGCAAAAACAGCGCAGCCGAACGAAAGAAACTTAAAACAGAATTGGAAGAGACGCATGTACTTTTTCAAAATTTTGTTACCGAGCATCGTTCGCAGCTCGACATGGAGCAGGTAGCAACGGGCGAGCATTGGTATGGCACACAAGCACTCGAGCTAAAGCTTGTAGACGAAATTATTACGTCTGATCAGTTTCTGCTCAATAGTCTGAACGACTACGACCTGTACGCTGTTGAGCTCGAATTTAAGCAAGCGTTGCAAGATAAAATCTTGGGTGGTTTTCTGGGGGCTATTGAAGGGGTGCGCGATATTTTTGCGCGCGCGTAACGTTTAGGCGCATTTCTGAGTCTTCATCCCGCTCGATAAAGCGGTCGCTCACGGCCGCCGCCGCGCAAGCATAATCTGCGCTTGGGAATACTAATCCGTGGCATCCTGGGTTTGCTTTTTAAGGCTTTACGCGCAGCTATAGTTGCGCGATTATGGTCAGCGTGCGGTTTGAACCATCGGCCTCTTCGATGTGCATAATTAAAGAATATGGCGCTTTAGCCAATAACTAGCGGGCCAAAAATTAGAGAGCCAATAATTAGAGAGCTTAGCCCGCTATCAGCAAAACTCACGGATGAGTTGTATGAGCAAGCAAAGTCAAGATCGGCCGCCCCATCTCCCAGGGCGGTTAACGCGCATGATCACTTCAAGCGTAAGCGCCCTGCGCGCACCAAAATTACTCAGCCTTTTCGCGACGCAATATCAATTAGCGCGGCAGGCCATCGAGCAACCGCCGCACTGGAACTCCATTGCGGAGCTGGAAGCAGCTTGGCATATCAAGCCCACTAATCGGACTGCCTACATTGCCATTCATCGTGTCTATGTGGCGCTGCTCAGTATCGTCATGGTGGTGATTTTGCTCGGTCTCGTCAGCTTACGCACACACTCATTGGTGACCTTAGTTAGTAGTTTGTTGCTCACTTTAGCTACGTGTTGCGTGCTGCTCTTGGTGATGAGTATTTCGTTGTGGCGTATCGATGTATTAACCTCGCGTCGGGCACGCTCCTTTGTGGCTTGGTTGCGCCGTGCCGCATAACCACCCCGTAATGCGCTCTGAGCACGACATACTTACCTTAAGCATAGCTCTATTACTATTGGCTTGGATTGGCTATGTTTACGCCTCGCCATGGGTGCTGGGGGTAGTGGCGAATATGGCGAGTATCGAACTGCGACTGCTCGCGTGGATTGACCGTTTGGGTCTGTTAAAACCATGGTGGTCGCTCGAACACGCTTTGGCCACGTTGCCGAGCATCGATCCGCTCGATGTGCAAGCGCAACGCGAGCGCGTCTATGCCGTAAAGCGTATTACGCATCAACCATTGGTGTGGGCGGCGATCGTGTTAAATATGCTAGGTATTGGGTTTTTGCTTACGCGCGCTAACAACCCATTGCTTGGGCCGCTCAACCTCGCCCAACTTGACGTCTTTATTAGTCGATTCTATTACGCTTCGCGTCCTGTTGTGGGTAGGCACTATGCGGATCGACATCCCATTAAAGACGCAAGAGCGCGCTACGCACTAAAACCATGGGAGTTTGCATGTAAGCACTTCTTACTGCGTTGTGGTGATCAGCCCTATCGCGCTCAGTACGGCACTGGGATCACCCTTTTAAAGCCCAGCGCCAGTACGCTGGCACAACTGCACTACGATCGCGAGGCCGCCCATCGGGTGTTCGCCCAACAATTAGGAGCGCCACTTGTCTCAGTCACTGATGTTTTACAGCTAAAGGCTGAGTATCGAGCGCTTATTGTGGCCATGCTGGCCGCGCGCGATACGCAGTTGGCTGAACAATTCGCGTCATCTGAGCAATGGCTCAAGCAATTTGCTAGCTCTTTTTGGGACTTGCCCAAGTTACTCAAACAGCGTCCCGCATCGGACTTGCCGCCGTTGCGGCGCGCAACGTTGGATATACGTGGCGTGGATGTGTTTTTAAAAGCGGCACTTAACTGTGCTCAGAGCCGAACACTGCTCGAGAGCAGTGCCTATGCGAACGTACTGTTAGTGCATTTACAGCAAGATACGCCAGTCTCTACTGCCAAAATGGTGTGGCTCAAACCGGTCAACCGCACGCTGTTTTATGCTCTTAACAATGTGGGAAGACCGCGACGCCTTTTTGTAGAAGGGCACGCCGCCGTGGCCCATGCGCAAGTAGAACATGCAGCCCAAAAGCCCTTGATTGTCCCACAGGTGGCGACGTCTACCGCAGCCCTAGAACTTGAGTTACAACGCCACCGCTGGTTGCCAGCCAATACTTCCAAGGAGCATCGGGTATGACTGCAAAAAAGATGAACTCGTCACTCAACTTAGTATTGGCTCAACATCGTTTATGCGCGCAACTAAGTAACGAGCAAGTCATTTTAAAGTTTCCGCAAGACGACGGAACAGTATTGGACTTTGTGTTGAACCGCAAAGCTCTGCGCAGCTTAAAGTGTCAGGTGTTAAGGAAGCAAGCTAGTTGCCGTTTGCAGTTGCAAGCACGTGACGGCAGCCAGTGCCTTATGCAACTTGCCAGCGCCGAATGCGCGCAAATTTGCATCGATGATCTTCGTGGCGTCCAGCAATTATTGGCGCCCCCGTGGCTAACAAGACCCACTGTAAAAATTTTTGCGTTGGGTAGCCTCGTGGGAGCAATGCTGGTGATTGCTCTGGCAATTTGGATAACCGCGAATGCGGCGGGCACCAATTTATTAACCTCGAACGATCCTAGCGTATTGCCACCCACTCATCCAGGCAGTACCCATTCCACGCAAGAACCAGAACAATGGCAGCCCTAAACATTACAGCCAACGTTCTGAGTGCGTGCTTTTCTGGCTTTGCATGACAATAATACATTCTGCTATTCTGAAACTAGACATTTGTTCACATACTCTGAAATGACCTGTGGGGGGATCATGTTCAAGAAATGGATAAGTCGCAGTAGTCGTTCGGACATATTCGAGCTACTGACAGAAGAGCTTACGCCGCACGAAAGTTATGCGCTCGGTGACGACAGTGCCGCGCATTTAGGTCAGCTTGAGGCGATGCCCAAAGCCGCACTCGTGGCGTACGCTGATCGGCTTAATCATCGCAGCAAGCAGATGAGTAATGAGCTTGCACAACTGCGCCGTCAGATGGCCTTACACAAAAAGCGCGACGAGTTACGCGACACAAGCAAGGAAGCGTCTAAACAGTTGGCGCAAATAGAGCGTGAACGCGAACGCGAAGCGCAGTATCAGCGTGACCAATTTCAAATCCGCATGAAGGAGTTGAGCTTACGCATTGCCGACCTTGAAGGGCAGCTGCTGCGCTCGCAGTCCGAAAACAACCGTCTAATCGAACTGCTGCGCTCGCTGCGAGAACTGGGGCGCTACCGCACGGTCTCGTAGTATTACCTAGCCGACGGTATTGTACTGGTTAAGCCATACCTTCATTGGTATGACACAAGAGTATCGCCTGCGTGCGACTGTGGATGCCGAGCACGCGATAGATATTGCTCAGGTGGGCTTTAACGGTGTCGATACTAATGTTGAGTTCCTCGCCAATTTGTTGGTTGGAAAGTCCGTTAATAACTAGGTTTAATACTTCTTGTTGCCGCTGACTCAAATTGCTTAAGTGGTTCGGTTTGAGTGGGGCTTCAGAGCGCTCAATCGTTGTGCTGGGGTCATCTACCTGGTTCGCACGATACTGCGCGGGTCTTTGTTGAGCTTGTAGGTAACTGGCAATTTCGCTGGGCAGGTAAACGCCACCAGCGAGTACAAGCTTGAGCGCCACAATCAAAACGTCGGGATCCGCGCGCTTGGGGATAAACCCTGATGCACCGTGTTCGATTGCCGTGAGAATCGTGCTGCAATCCGTTTCGGCGCTAATCAACACGAGTTTAGATTTTGCAAACAGTTCTCGCGCTTTAGCTATGTTGCTTAAGGGGTCGTCACCAGGAATATGGTAGTCGAGCAGCACCAGATCAAACTGTTCGGTAGATTCCCCGTGCGGTTCTAACGCACTAAAGTTTGCGATCGACGAGATGGTGATTTGCGTATTTAAGGCACGCAGTAGTTGTTCTAAGCCTGCACGAAACAGTCCATGGTCGTCGACTAATAGTACTCGCACCGCGCCTACCCCCTTGTTGATCTCTACCTTGTACGTTGTTGTGTCTTTGCAGTATAGCCTGAGCAGAGCGGCGTTGCCGACTGCCAAAACCGCATACTTAGTTGCCTCTTAGCGAACTATTTAGACTGGTAAGTCGCCAAAATTGCGGTTAGGCTAAAACGGTCATTTTTATTCGGGGGGATAAACCAATGACCATGCACTTAGCGATCATTGATGATGATGCGCTCTTTCGCCAAAGCTTACACGCCGTCTTGCGCGCTCTCGACGCGAATGTGCGGATCGAAGAATTTGCGTGTATTCCTTCCCGTCACTGTATTCCAAGCGACTTCGCGGCGCAGTTGGTGCTGCTTGATTATCATATTCCCGACACCGAGTTTGCACGCAATTTAAGCGATACTCGCGCACGTTTTCCTGCCGCAAAAGTCACCGTGTTGAGCGCAGACGATAACCCGCACCATATCTTGGCGGTGCTCGAGCAAGGCGCAGATGGTTTTATTCCCAAGTCATCGAATTCGGCAATGTTAATTGCGGCATTGAATTTAGTGTTGCTCGGGCAAACGTACTTACCCGTACAAGTAATGTCCCTCGCGCCAAGCACAACGCGGCATTTACAACGCCAATTCGCGCGTCTGAGTACCGCGCAGCAACGCGTGTTGTTGGACGTAGTAGCGGGTAAAAGTAATAAGCTCATAGCGTTCGAGCAAAAGCTGGCTATCGGCACGGTAAAAAGTCATCTCTCAGCCGCCTATACAATACTGGGATTCAACAGTCGTGCCGAAGCCGTTATTGCGCTTAGCACACTGCAACCGACCGCGTTGTCGCACAACGAGCTTTGGCCTAACGCGCAGCGAATGGCTCGAGAGTCGCGCAATAGCAAGCGATGATGATGCACGAGGAGTCACCATCAGCACTGGATGCGCAGGCTGCCATTCAGGCAAGAATGCTCGTGTTTGCAC
>CAYGNS010000145.1:0-6256 GCA_964351295.1 uncultured Gammaproteobacteria bacterium | reverse complement strand
GCTTTCCTGTTGATCGCTGGCTTCCATAATGTCGCGATAAGACAATAAAACCGTCAGATAGAGCGGCAGATAGTTCTCTTCCTTTTTAATCACGTGATCCGGGAACTCAACGTCCGCCAGTTGCAGCAATTCGACCGTGCGCGAGAACGGGAGATTTCTGAGTTGTTTATGATTCATGTTCACCTCTGTTGGTTGTAGCGTATGTGTTTCAAATACTCTTCTCGGTCAAACTGTCCACGCACGACGCCTTGCGCAATATCTTGAATAAAATCGATACTTTGTCCACTTCGTTGAGCGTCTCTGAGTGTTTCCAGATAAGTTGTTACCGTGGTTTCGGGGAAGATTCGAGCGAGATTACCCAAGCTCAAGCTGACATCCCCTGACAGCTCATAGCACCGTTGGCGCAGGGCATCGTCTTCATTGGTCGTCGAATACGCCCACACCTCTTCCGCGCCTAAGCTTAGCACCAGTGGGAGCACCACGTACCCCGGGGATTCGTCGATCTGCAGCATATACAGCGCCGTCGAACCATCTTTGCCCGCGCGGCGAATGCTCGCAAGGGTCTGCGTCGCGGTATCGCTTAAGCCAATCAGTTTTTGTACCCGCTCGGCTTCAGCCGGATTACCCACCCCCAGTAGGATGCGATTGGGTGCCAAGTCGATCATGGTTTGATCGATGTCGGTGATCTGTTGGGTTGCCAGCGAGGTGACCACGCGGTACTTAGGCCCTTCACGGATATCACGCTGCAGCACTTTGATGACCTCAGGCTGACCCGCAATTCGGTGCACTTCATCGTAATTCAGGCTTTTGGTCGTTTCTTTGAGTTGGCGAACCCGCGCGAGGTGGTGATCTTGATACAGCGTCGGGAACGCTTCAACATCTCCTTCATCCACCTGCAGGCGTCCGAACAGGGCTTCCCGACCCAGTAGATACATGATGCAGGCCTGACGTCGCCCTTCGGCTGAGATGTCGTCCTTGGTCACCTTCGCCAGATCCAACGCGGCCACGCGCGCCTCCCCGACATCAAATTGGGTAGGGCCAGAGAGTATCGGGTATTTGTCGATGACTTCAGCGACCGTTCGACGAAAGTATTCGGGCGCCGATTCACTGGTCGTGGCCACCACCTTCTTAAAGATGGCATCGATCTCTGGGGCACTCGCCGCGATGGCGAACTCCTTTAGCGTGGGCACCGCATAACGTTGGGCCATGGTCGCCAAATGCAGCTCACCCGCTTCAAACAAGACATCAACGACACGCCACCAAGTAAGACGCGTGTTATCCGGCATCGAGGCTGGGCGTTTAGCCAGATAGTCATCCACTTCTTTAACCAGGTTCGGCTGATAAAGGCTCGGGGATTCCGCGTCACTGCGCTTGATGTACACGGTATGGATGGCTTTGAGTACGAGACCGCTCATGCCCTCTTGGTTTTCGAGCTTTTCGTTGGCCAGCAAAATCAAAATAAAGTTTTGTAAAAACCCATATTTGCTGACCGTTGGGAACCGCGCCCCCAGTTGGGTGTCAAACGGGTTAATCGCATCCTTTTTTGTGTTGGTGAGCTGTCGGTGCATGGCAAGGTGACGTTTGTCTTTTGGCAACGAATATTTTGCGAGATTCACAAAGCCCGCCGACGAAGGCCCCACATCCAGCGTCATAATGTACGGCAAATTGGTAATCCCCTTGGCCGTCCATAACGCCATGTTTCTGGCTTGTTGCCAAAAGGACTTACCAAAGCGCTGTGGCGCAATGATGATCTCACCCCACGCCTTTTGTTTACTGGACACCGGCTCATACGGCACGATCTTGCCGTCATCCGAACGCAACAGCATGCCGCCCGATTCCCAGTAGCACGCGGGACGAAAGAAAGGCATTAGGACCAGCACATCGCGCAGCGGCGCGCACGCCATGTCGGTGGGAATCTTGCGCGTCAGACCGGGATAACTGGCCAGTGAGGAAAATAAGGCATCTCCTTTGGCAATCGCGGTGTCCATCGAGCCCCAGGCTTGCAGCGCTTTATTGAGTTTTTCAACATTCATACCCAATTCGGCCCGCGCGAGACGAACACTGTCGTCATCCTCACCCGCTAGGTCAACCCATGTGTCCGTAGTGATCGTCAGCCCCACGATGGTTTGATCATCACGCCGCAGCGCTTGAATCGTACTCATCGCGTCTCGGATCGCGCCCGAACTCAACCCGGTCGCATCCGACCACGCCGTCGCTCTGACCATAAACTGCTTGGCCTTCACTTGCGTCGAATTCAGCGGGTCACCCTCAATACAAAAGCGAATTCGATATGGGATGTCGGCCGCGCGAAGGCTCTTAAACAACTGTTGGAAGTTGGTTGGCGTCAAGCATGGCCGCGTGACCACCACGCTGGTGTGCAGTTTACCGCCGTAATTGACCACACTCGCCGTGTCCATCAGATCACCGGCGCCATTGGGCAGCAGCTGTTCGTCGATCGAAGGCGGCAACAGATGTGATTTGTCTTGCGCCTGGCGTGAGTTCTTAGTGCGCACATAGTAATGAGCCGGCGTGGCCGGTTGCCAGCCAAAATCCGTGGTACGTGGTTCCGTCATCAAACGCAAATGCGTTAATAGATCCTCGGCTTTAACCACCTCATTGACGATGCCAATGCTGGTCAAATCCTTGGTAATCTGCACGAGGGCGCTTTGATGGGCCGCGTGAATGGTTCTCGAAACGCCCGCGATATCCGCTGACTGATTACCCGCCAATTGCAGCTTCTCACGCTTATTGGCTTGTTCCATCGCCGCCTTTTTACGTTCCTGGCCACTTAAAACTCCCATGTCGACCCACACACACAAAAAAGCCTTCTCGTAGGCGCAGTACTCCATCAATTTATTGACCTTGGACTCCAACACGCGCTCGAGATTCAAGCCAAACCGTTGACTGGTGCCGACATTCGGACTGATGGCGTCCATCAATTGCTTTTTGATGAGGCGCTTATCACCGCCTAGAAAAACAATATCAAGCATAATGCCCTCAACTTTGAGCATCGACCCCCACCGCGCCTCTAAGTGATCAATCATCTCTTCAAAGCGCTCTGGATCCATCATCTGGTACTGACCCTTGATCTCAATCGCGCCCATCAACCCACTGCGCGTAGTGGTCAGACTAAAGGCATCATTAAAGCCCGTTATGTCGATAAAGGCTTTAGCACCCGTCGCGCCCAACTCATAGAACGCGTGCATCCACTCCGACACTTTCATGACCAGGCGGGTCGACGGAGCGAGCGCGTGGTTACGCCAGATATCGTCGTTCACAATGGTTTCGGGGGTAACGCCAATGCGTCGTCTAACCCAGCGCTCAATAAAACCCGCTTTGGGGTGCGTTTGTGTCTTATTTATCAGGCTCATCGCTATTCATCTATTGCTTGATGGTCGTCAGTGACATCGGCCACAAGGTCAACCCAGCGCGCGACCCCAAGTCCGGTTCGATTAAAGAACTGCGTTTTAAAGAAGGCCCCCGCCGCGACGTTGTCCTCGTTATGATCCGGCAAGTAGCGCATATAGGGCGCGCTATTATTAATGGCCGTCACATAATTAGGGGCTTGCGAGAGGGCTTCGGCCAAGCCGTTGATCGCGTCACTTGGTTGCGGATCAAACTCCGACAGTTGCATGACTCCAATCCCATTGAGATCCAACCTGACTTCCGTCGTGTAGCCTATGACGTCGCTAATCTGAGCGAGGTTGGGGTTGGTCGCCAGCGCCGCCAACTCGCCTTCACTGGAATACGTCATCATGATCACATGCGCGATTCGAGACAGTTGGTTTTGCGTAAAATTCGGCAGCATCACCACCTTGCCTCGGTCGAGCCCGATCGTATTGATGTTCAATGCGCAGGTGCAAAAGACGCAGGCATCCACTCGCTGCGCCTTCTGAACCCATGTATAGAACACAGGCTTGGCTGTGTGCGTTGTCTTTGACACATGAATACCGCAATAACGACACTGACTCGGCGCGTCTTGCACCAGAGGTTGGGGCCGCGCCTGCGCGGACAGCCCATCTCGGGTAATCCCGACGTATAAAGGCAGCAATGACATATGGGTTGGCTTACTGGTCGATGAATTCAACCGCGCCAGATCCTTCCGATCCAAATACGGTGCCGGCGTTGTACTGCACCACTACGCGCCAGATGATCAACATCGCACCGATCACGATCATTAACACCGCCTGGCCTTTACCGTTGCGTTCCGATTCCCGTTTATTGGTCAAAAGAACCCACCCGTAAATCGCGAACGCAGCCCCTGCCAGCAAAGCACCGGCATTGAGCAAAGACCCGATGTTGTCCGTCACGTCGGTGACGTTATCCGCCGCGCTTCCCCAGTCTTGCTGTGCGCGAGCCTGCGACGCAAGCGTGAGTGCTATCAGTGCAGCCATTAATCGGCGAGGTAAATACGACCCTGCGTTGATAGCAGCATCCCGAAGTCGCTGAAGGGCGGTGGTGGTGAAGTAAGTCATGAGAAAGCTCCTTGATAATTAGAAAAATGAAAAATTAGGCTGGAATAAACAGTCTGAGCATCTCAGCCAGTTCGAACGAAAAAAGACCGACCGTGTTGGCCGTCACGCGCATGGTGGTGTCCAAATTAACGGCCATTGCGCCGGCAATGATGTAAATCAGCGCCACCCCGATGGACTCGCCCCGCTGGCGATCCGTGCTGCGCAGTTTCATCCACCCGCGAAAAAAGGCTAAATAGCCAATAAACCCCACGATCACGTAGACCGACGCAACCAAGAACGCGGCTTGGGGCGGCAGGCCGACCTGGTTGGCTTGATAATCAAGGATCGAGCGTGCGTCTTCGTTGAACAGCGTTTGCGTCGTCGCATCCAATAACTGCACCGTGATGATCATCATGGAACCAATAAATAGGGTTCGTAAGCTGGCCGTGACGCCGATGCCTTGCCCTACGCCGCCTGCGCCACGACTGGTGGCCAAGCCAAAGAGTCCAACAATCACAAAGGCTGCCCCAATAAGCGGAAAGACCGCCAACAGCAGATCCATAAAGGAGCCGATGACATACACAATCGTATTGTAAAAGCCTTGCATACCGCGCTCCGATTAGCCGCCTAAGACGGGCAAAGCCAGAATCGGTTTAGTGGCATTGGCTTCTTGGCTGCTCGCTGGCTCACACCACGGCGCTGACGCCTTTTTCAGCCACTTTAATTGCCGGCCACCCTCCCCCGTCAACCCGGCATCGGACACCGCGAACACGCGACCAAGCCCTGGCAGACTCATGCCGCGCACAACCTCAACGACCGAGCAATCGTAAATTTGCACCCGCGCCACCCCTTCACGGATGTCCTCAATATGCAGCCATTGCGCGCCCTGTCCGAGCACCGCACGCTCACTGACACGAAGCGTATCTCGGGGTGACTGGGCCGCCTGATAAGCAAGGCTGTTTTGGCGCCACTTCGAATCCTCGGTCGCGCTCGCCAAGGCCTCACGATGCAATACATAGCCGTGGTCACTGATGCCACGGTCGGGGAGACTCACCGCCGCGCGAACTGGTGTGCCCGCCCCACCGGTCTTAAGGTCGTGCACTCGTGCCGACAGTCGATCAATCGTGGCTAAGCCTTCGGCCTCACGGCTGAGCGCTTGCGCTAATTCTTGCTTCGCTTGGTTCGCCTGTTCAATGGCGCGGGCGATCCGTTGCTCATCGATGGCTTTGATGGCCTGAGTTTCCTTCGTCATCGCCTGCTGCGCTTTCGCCACGCCCGTACTGATGAGATCTTGGGTGGGTAGCGGCGGTTCTTGCGCGATGGTCTGGGTCAGTTGATTGATCTCTGTGAGCTCGTTGATCAACTCATCTTCGGAACTCGCGGCCGCCACATCCACCGCTCGAGCTTGTTCATACTGCTCAAATGATCGTGGGTTGGGTTGCGATGCGGGTGATTGCGTGACCGAGCGGGTGTTAGAAGATCCGTTGGGTACGCTCACGAACATTGGCAAGACAAATACCGCCATCACCAACACGAACGCACCGATCGGTCCAAAACGCCGCCAATCAATGGACTGTGCTTTGCTGGACTTTGCTCGGCGCTGCGTGGTGTACGCATCGTATTGGGCGGCCTCAGTCAGATCTAACGTCACGCCCGCCTCATCGATGGCGCTTTCGGTGAGTTGCTCGATATCCGTCTCATCGATCACGCTCGCGAAATCGCGTGCGCTCTCCTCGCTTGCCTGCGACATCATTGCGATAACCTGATCTTGCTCATCCAGGTCGCTGAGCTGTGCGCTGTGC
>CAYGNS010000144.1:0-6257 GCA_964351295.1 uncultured Gammaproteobacteria bacterium | reverse complement strand
CGGGTAACTCGAGGGTCGTCGGGCTCGGCCCATTTGGCCGTAGCGTCATCCGACACGGCCATGGTGCGTAACTTATGAATGGTAAACAAGCTGCCGCGAAACCCAACGCGCTGCTGACTAAACATTATAGGCCCGCGTGAGTTTAATTTTATCGCGACACCGCTGAGCAAGACTAACGGGCTTGAGACTACCAACACGGTGACGGCTAGAACAACGTCTAATATGCGTTTGATGCGTTGTGATGCAGGGCTACTTAGCACTGAAAACCCCGACGTTTGTAAGAACCAATCGTTGCCGATATCGTACACCGGAATCTGAAACCAGTTTTTCTCGTAATAGTCCGCCAGAGTGCCAATATTGGCCCCCTTTAGGCGTCGATTTACCAGCAGCACTTGTTGCGACTGCGAGGGATGAAAGTCTGGGTCGATAATGATGCTATGCCAGTGCTCGTTTAGCGCTTCATCAAATTGTTGGGCTTTTAGATACGCAACGCCTTTGGGCAAATCCGCTGGAACGCTGTGCGCGAGAATAGTAGTGCTACGCACTTCCGCGTGGTTCTTCAGTTCCTGCAGAAATTTGTCCGCGCTTGGACTGTAGCCGAGATACAAAATACGATGATCGCTTTCTTGCTGGTGATACAAACGGTTGATTAAAAAGCGACTAAGCGTTACCAATACCCCAATCAGTACCGTGCCAATGGGAAGCACTCCCCGCCCAAAGTACTGATTAAAGGACGAGGGGCCTAGGAGATATAACCACAAAATACACACGAGCCCGCCTAGTAAACAGACAAAGAAGGTGCGAATAGGCAAGCTCGGCAAATCGCTCGAACGTTCTCGAAAATAGGTGCCGGTAATAAACAGAACTGTGACAAAGGTGCCGGTGATGAGCCACAAATCAGGGTCGGCCACATCCGGCCAATAACCAATGCGTAGCTTAAACGCGAGCGCTAGGGCAATGGGTATAACGCACAGGTCGGCCAAAAAGATCGACCAACTTCTTACTCGTCTTATGGTGCCGTGTCTCATAGTTTGAACAGTACGTTGTAGGGCCGCTGCCCTGAGTCTAGACCGTCTAGCCTAGCATTGTGGTTCACTCGCTCGTCGAATGGTATTTTGGACGAGCGGGTAACCAGCATTCGTTCAACTAGTGATCGCAGTCTCGATAGCCGCGCAAATTGAATCAATCTGTGCGCTCTCAAGGTAGGGGTGCATCGGCAGGCTAAAAATCTGTTTAGCGGCAGCCTCTGAAACTGGAAAATCCCCTGGTGTATGCCCTAAATGCCGATAGGCCGTGGATAAGTGAATCGGCACGGGGTAGAACACCGCTGTAGGGATGCCTTGGTCAGACAAAGCCGCGCGAATTTTCTCCCGTTGTGGGTGTTGCACCGAATACTGTGCCCACACGCTACCCTGATCGGCGGGCAATTGAGGTGTTTTCAAAATGCCTTCAAGCCGCTTGGTGTAGTGGTGTGCTACTTCATTGCGCAATACAATTTCGTCGTCATACACTTTGAGCTTCTCGATCAGAATAGCTGCTTGCAGTGTGTCCATGCGCGCGTTCAAGCCGATGCGCACATTGTCGTATTTATCGCCGCTGGTAGACTGCCCGTGCACTCGCAGCGACACCATCGTGTCGTACAACGCATCGTCATTGGT
Organism: uncultured Gammaproteobacteria bacterium; assembly: GCA_964351295.1. Classification (GTDB taxonomy): domain Bacteria; phylum Pseudomonadota; class Gammaproteobacteria; order Arenicellales; family Arenicellaceae; genus Arenicella. The sequence goes on along the minus strand of CAYGNS010000144.1, from coordinate 4,599 downwards.
GAAAATCGCCCCGCTGTCGCCATAGCCACCAAGTGGTTTGGCTGGATAGAAGCTCGTGGCCGCCATTTCGGCAAGCCCACAAGCGCGGCGATCCTTGTAAGGCGCGCCAAACGATTGAGCTGCGTCTTCCAGCACAAACAGATCAAACTTGGCGGCAATGGCGTTAATAGCGTCGTAGTCGGCCGCTATCCCAAACAGGTCTACCGGAATAATTCCCTTAGGCGTTAATTTGCCGGCGTTGATCGTTTCTTGTATTTTTTGCTCAAGCGCGCCTGGGTCTAAATTGTAGGAATCGGGGTTGATGTCTACAAATACGGGAGTCGCACCCGTTAACGAGATCGACTCAGCTGAAGCAAAAAAAGTAAAGGGCGAGGTGAACACCGCATCCCCGGATCCTACACCTTTGGCCATTAAAGGCACCACCAATGCATCGGTTCCTGATGAACACGCAAGGCAGTGCTTAACGCCGACATATTCAGCGAGCTGCGCTTCCAACTCTTTCACTTCTGGGCCCATGATGTACTGGCCGTGAGCGAGTACTTTGTGGATGCTCGCATCGAGCGCGCTCTTGTGCCGATTATATTGCTCTTGTAGATTAATAAAGGGAATAGGTTTTAGGTCGCTCATGGTTTTTCTGCAAAGGGTGTTGAGTGTGGATATACTTGGGCTCTGAGTTGGAACTGTTAATTATACCCTGAATGCGTTAGCAGAACCCTAGTCCAAATCACTGGATTAAGCCACAGAGACAGTAAGAGAATCGTTTTTTGAAAAAAATCACCCGAATGTGCGTCTTTAGATTAACGTCTTTGGAGCGAAGTGTTAAACCGTATGATCTCGTCAGCTTTGATGTGTTCGATACCGTTGTTTTTCGTTCGCTTCTGTCGCAGTACGGAGTGCAAAAGGTGACGGCTCAGTTGTTGCTGTATGGGCTCGGTTTGATCCCAACGCCCACAGCAATCGAAGAACACCTAGCGGCTCGACGAAAGGTCATTCAGGCACTCAAGGAAAGCAAGGATTACCCCACACAAGAGCCCAATTTGTTTGAGATTAACAAAGCTTTGTTGTTAGGTTACGCGACCGACGAAGCCATTATAGATGAATTAGCAAGTTCCATTACGGCAGTAGAAGTGGACTTAGAAGCAGCGTCTCTGAAACGTTCAAGATCTGTAGATCGACTAATCGATCAAATGGTTAAGAATCAACAGCGATTGGTTTTGTTATCTGATATGTATTTGGATGGCTCGGCGATCCGCAGCATTTTACGGAAAGTAGAATCGGCTGCATCCGACCTCGAAGTGTTGGTGTCTTCTGACACCAAATTTACTAAAGCTACTGGCGATGCTTACACTTATCTCGCGGACCGCGTGAACTTGCGACCCTCGCAAATCGTGCATGTTGGTGATAGTTTAACTTCGGATGTTTTCCGAGCGCGGTCTAAAGGCTTCCATAGCATTTGGTTCTTGGGTACAAAACTTGAGCGATTGATAGAGACCAATTGCGGTAGTCAAGGCGCAAGAAATTTTAGTCGTCTAAATTTAGACGAATTGATGGCCGGGTTCGCTTTTGGCTTTTTGGCCAGTCTAGTGTCCTTTGTTCTAACAGCGGCTTGCAGCGAGTGTTTTTTTGTAGTCGAGACGCTACTGGTTTTAAGGAACTCTTGAGCTCGCTGCTCGCATCTAATTACGTGTTGGAAAGGGCGATGAAGGGTGTTGAGTTAAGGGAGCTCTGTGTGAGTCGTGTTTCGCTCGCATTTCTTAACCTACCAGACAGGCCCGTAAATGCTGATGTGCTCAATCTGTATAGGCAATATGTAGACGGTGACGCCACAGAGGTCGAAATATGTTCCTTTTTTGAGCGTACATCCGCGAAAAGTTCGCGAGTCGTCACCGATGACATTGTAAAGTTGGCCAAACAACACCAGTCTTTGGCCATAGACTATTTACGGTCGGTCGGATTGTTGGATGAAGACGTTGAGGCATGTGTGGTTGATATTGGATATCAGGGTACCTCGTCACGAGTGATTAACGAATTTCTAGCTAGTGATTCGGAGGACAAATGCTCGCAGAGCAATTTAAAAACATTTCTTGTTTGCAGAAAGATGTCAAACAAAGACGCCACTAAGTTTGGTGTGGAAGGCTACTTAAGGACCAGTCATCTACCAAGCATATTAAGATTAAACTTTTCTTGGTTAGAGGTGTTTTTCCAGGATCAAACACGCGGTCCTCTTCTAGGTTACCAGAGCAAAAGAGGTTCTCCTATTGCGGTTTTTCAGGAAGGATCAACTACCGAGAGATCAGACGTATGTGCCGTCATGTTGAATTCTAAGCCTCACTTAAGCCACATATTGCCACCGTTCACGGCCTTTTTTGACGAGGATCTAGCTCAGTCATTTGTTGGTGTGGTGGTGAGCCGCCTTGCTAGCCCAAACCCTATGGATGTTGATCAGGTTCGGAAGAGAGTTTTTGCCAAAGGTAAGTTCGATCAATCTTTGGAGTCGATCGTGGTTGAACGATTTCCAACCCGAATTGTGCTGTCGCCACGCTCACTTAGATGGCTTATCAAAAATGATGTATGGCTTGCAGGCTCCTGCGCTGCCCACAATTCTAAATTCAACTATCATTTAGTGCGGGTTCAGGCACGGTGTTATATTTTTATGCTAACACTTCGACAAATGCTTCGGGGTGAGGCGCAGTGAGCAAGCGGGTGCTCATATATAATTGGGCTGAGTTTGATGATAGTAATGGTCGTGGTGGAGGGGTCTCGGTCTTTTTACAAAACTTAATCCCCGAGTTGGTTGCCCATGGACACCAAGTTTTTTTTGTGAGTGCCGGTTGCCATTATTCCATTATTCGGCAAAAGATATTCACTCAGGAATACGCTAATATTTTCAGCCACCTCGGTGTAAAGTCGTATCGCATCTGGAACAGTCCAGTCAAGGCTCCTGGACAGGACTCGTTTTATGAACTGAAGCAGTGTCTTGATGAACCCACTATCGCAGAGCACTTCATTAATCTATTGACGCAGATTGGCGGGGTGGATGAAATACATTTTCATGGCTTCGAGGGTATCTCGACTCGAGTGTTGGTGGATATTAAACAAGCAGAGCTAGCTAAACAAACCTTTGTATGGTTTCACAATTATCATGTGGTCTGTGCGCAGATGAATCTGTTTCGGGTTAAGGATAGGATCAATTGTGAGGGTTTCGACAACGGGCGTGACTGTGTTCAATGTCTGCAACGCCCTCGAAATCAAGTTAAGCTAAAAAAGATACAAGCGCTCATTTCTTCGATCGAGCTAAGCTCTATTGGGGACTCTTACTTGGCTGGCTTGGTACTTAGCTCTGCAAAGCGAGGTTATCGAGCTATTCGCGAACTCGCACAAAAAGTGCGGGGGGCAAGCGCTGAAAATGGCGTAGTCACTGATATACTTGTAGACGCAACACGCCCAGCATCTGATTATGTAGAGTGGCGATTACGCAATGTTGATCGGCTAAATAATTATGTGGATCATTGCTTCGCAGTTTCGGCTCTTGCACGTGAACGCTTGTTGGGTTTTGGTTTACCCAAAGACAAGACGTCAGTAGTCCCTTTGGGTATGGATGTCCATGCTCCTCTATCAGAAATAAAATCGCGTGCGCATCGAAAAAAAAGGGGAGCGCCTTTGAGAATCGCCTTTTTAGGGAATGGTCTGCCTGAAAAAGGTCTGTATTTCATGCTAGAAGCCTTAGCACAATGTCCAAATAGCCTGAGACAAGACATAGAGCTGAGTATTTATGCAAAGCTAGACGAAGCACAGATCAAACGAGTCAAGCGACTATACCCCCATGATATACATCTATTTGCAGAAGGATATAGCCGACTTTCGATCCCTGAAATCTGCGGAGAAATCGATCTAGTAATCGTTCCTACTTTGTGCTGGGAGACGTTCAACCAAGTTGCTTATGAGGTGACTATGTGTGGAGTGCCAGTTCTGTACTCAGACTCAATTGGTGTAAGTGGCTTCTTAAGTCCTATGTTATCTTTTTCGGCCGGAGATCAATGCTCGTTTGTTCGATTGATTGAACGCGTCATCGAGTCTGGAGCAATGTTGAGCGAGTCTTGGAGTACTATTGACAAGGAGTTTCCGTCGATGGGCGACACATTGGCACATATAAACCAGAAATTTTAAACTATATTCGAGTGCCCATGTCAACCCAATAAATCATGGGCTAAGAGTCTTTGAGATTGATTTATGAGAAGGTTGAATATCTGACCATACCTGTTATGATATCGACTCTAGTTCACTAAGCTCTCTTAAGAGGATACGATGAAAAAACTACTTTTAGCCCTTTCGTTAACAATGTTCGCAGCTACTGCGAATGCAGCAGGTTTGACCAGTGTCGGCACGTTATCTTTAGTCAACGTCGCTGGAAGTGTTACAATTCAGGGGACGATGACGGGAAACCCTGATAGCTGTGGAGCTTCAACAGCATATGTTTTGGATAGTGCAAACCCTAACTTTAAGAATTTGTTGGCTTCAATCCTCACGGCTTACGCCTCGGGCAACAATATCAGATTTTTTGTTAACGGGTGTATTACTCCTGGTGCTACTGAGTTCCCT
>CAYGNS010000143.1:0-6269 GCA_964351295.1 uncultured Gammaproteobacteria bacterium | reverse complement strand
ACCCTCGAGTTACCCGTGTAGGAGGGTTCTTGCGTAAAACTCGAATTGACGAAATCCCCCAAGCATGGAACGTGCTCAAAGGCGATATGAGTTTTGTGGGCCCCCGCCCCGAGCAAGCCGAGTTCACGCGCTGGCTGAGCGCGGAGATCCCGTTCTACGACCTACGCCACCAAGTAAAACCCGGCATCACGGGGTGGGCACAAGTGATTTTTCCTTACGGCGCGTCCAAAGAAGATGCCATCAAAAAGTTGCAGTACGAGCTGTTCTACATTAAGCATCAATCGGTTCTGCTCGATCTAAATATTTTGGTGCGAACGCTTATCACCGTGTTTCAACGCTCGGGGCGTTAACAATGCAAGTTTCGTTAAGTGCCTACTCGGCAATAGGCTAGCGTTTCTTATCTAATCCATTTAAATTTCAAAGCGAATATTTAAAATCGATGTAGTTTATCTGATCAGTTGGAGGTAAAGTAGAGTCCAGTACACTGCAATCTACCATTGAGTGAACTGTTAAATCATTATTAGATACAGTTGGTAGATATTTACTAGGAAACTGAGATGCTAGTCATTATACGATATCCACTCTTTAAAATACCGGATCGACTCGTATCCACTTTCTTAGTAACACTCCTTCTATCATGGAGTTACTCAGGCTTTTCATCTGATGTTGAGGCATTCTGGCAAACTGAAGTTCAGACAATTTACGCAGCGGAGGCGGAGGTTACATTCCAACACGGATTCGGTGTGACCGTTGAGCTTTCTGGCGATTTCGCGTTTGTTTCAAGCGCAGGAGAAGCGCGAGTTTACATCTACTCAAAGAATATAAACGGTATTTGGGAGCTCCTAAAGTTTATAGAACCATTCGGTAATCTAGGTACGACATCCAAAGGTGCATTACGATACTCGTGGCACATTGAGAGCGACGGAGATACACTTTTGGTTTCCGCCCAAGGGTTTCGAGATAGCTCTATTAATGCGGGCAGTGGTGCCATCTACGTCTACCAGAGAGACTTGGGCGGACCGAATAACTGGGGCGGCAACAAATTGCTGTTACCGAGTGATGCAGTTAACTTCGACGGAGCAATTGCGATTGATACAGACACCATCGTAGTCGGAACAGGCGGCGGTGCTTATGTGTATAGTCGAGACCTCGGGGGTGCGAACAACTGGGGGGAGCAGAAAAAAATCGAACATCCTGACCCTCAACCGAGCGCACTTTTTGGGAGGCGAGTTGATATTTCTGGTACGCGAATAGTAGTCTCAGATATTGGTTATAACGATGGCACTATATTAAATGCAGGTTCCGTATTCTTGTTTGAGAAGGACGAAGGGGGACTGAACAACTGGGGTAATACACATCAGTTTTTAGCCCCCACCAATATCCCCCAAAATATGTTCGGCAAGCAAATCTCTATAGACCAAGACATAGTTGTGGTGGTCGCCAGAAACACCGATGAAAAGGGCGCAGTATACCTATTCGAAGCCATGCCTTCAGAACCCGTCGCTTGGGAACTAAAAGCCGTGTTAAATTCAAATCACCCAGAATTTCCTCGGTCACTCTTTTTGACTGTTATTGAGTTTGAAGCGGGCAGCCTTATTCTCATAGCACGTCCAAGACTGATTGATGAGCCGACGCAAGTGATTGGTTATACTTTTGTGGACGATGATGAGAGCCGTTTTGAGAAAAATACGCAATATCTTAACTGTATAGACCTTCCTCAGAGTATGGACGAAGGCTATTCTCTCTCCCTTGAAAATGGGGCGTTGATGGTTGGACAAGCGTTCCTTAACAATACTACGATATTTGGTGTTACCCCGGGGGCTAGAGTAAACGGTGCCGTGCGTTTCTATGATACCCCTGATCAAAAAAACCTTTGTCTTAATAAGCAGCCAATGTGTTTTTTGATCAAGTCGGCACGAGGCGGCTCTAGTTCTATCTGCCTCTAGTCGCCCCACACTATTCAAGCGTAAAGATGCAACGGTTGATCTTTACTCGTCTACCTTAAGCCGATAGCGGACGTCACTTCTATTAATTGTTAAGCGCAAATGTTGTCGCTGAAGTAACGACCTATGCGCGATGAAGTTAGTTGGCAGTGATCATGCTGGCCAAACATTCTCAGTTTATTGCGGCGCTTGCAGTTTTTGCAACGGCAACGCCCACAGCTCTAAATGCTCACCTTTGTAAACGCGCTCCCCGTACCGCTGCAGAAACGGCAACACGATATGCGCACGATTGCTCTCGCAAGACGCGCGCACGTTTTTATTAAGCCTATCGTTATTGTGCAAGTACCACAGTGTTTGCGTCTGTGCGCGAGCCGCTAGAATAGTTGCAAGCTCGCTCGAGGCCATTGGAGTCGTCGCTGCACATAAGCCACCGCGTTTAAGATAGGGCTGCCATTGCGTCACTTGGCCGCGACCTTGGTGTGGATGCACATTGACCACCGAGCCGCGCAAATAGGCGGATGCGTAATAACTAGTTGCTAGGTCCGCCAGCACTACAGCATCATCAGCTACCCACGCGCGCAACTGGGCGAAATCATCCGAATAGCGAAAACTGCCATCATAGTAAACATAGTCTTGGCTGTAGTGAACATTCCAGTCGCGCTGTGCTGACCCATGGTTACGCTTTTCCACCACAGTGACAGACTCTAAGTGATAACTACTATAAGCGACTAACGCACCACACACGATCGCGAGCACGCTTGCGGGCAATACCGATCGAATTGACCACGGTTTACACGCCCGCCAAAGCATAAGCAGAGCAAGCGCAAAAACGAGTGGATGAAAAATCATAATGCTTACGCGCCATACAGAATGGTAATCCATCACTTCGCGCAACCAAGTGTGCAGATAGGGCGATACGCATAGCAACAACGCGACCGTTCCACAGCTCGCCAAAAACCAACTCGCGCGGCGGGGGTAATAAGCCGCAAGCCACCAAGCGATTGGAATCGACAGCAAGCCCAAAGGCACCAAGCCATTGCGCAACTGCAAATGCCAACCGGGTACAAACAGCGTGCCTCCAAACCAACCGATACTCTGAAGCGGCCATTGGCGAGCTGCGCGCATGGGGTGTGCTATCTCTGGGTAAAACGCCGACGCTAAATGGCGCCAATCAATCAGCAATATAAACACGACCACCAACAGGCCAAAAAGGATATAACTAGATCGCCCCGTACTACTTCGCTGTGCACTCCAGGCCAAACCCACAATCAGAAAGAGCAGCACGAGTGGCGCGCAGTACATCAACAAAAAATCCCAGTTGCGGCTGGCTAGTTCGCGCCCAAACACCAATAGATACGCGACCACTAAGACTAGAGAGAGTAAGAGCAAAAAGGCACCCCATCGCAGCAAAGGCAACCAGCCTGCCTCCACACTGCGTGCGCTGCGCAGCGAGAGCAAGCAGAGCACATAGCTGCTTATGGCGATAAACAACCACACAAGCTCAACTTTGTGGGTAAAGAACATAATGAGCGCAGCAAGCGCTACCGCCAATAACGCAGCCACATTGTCACTGACCAAAGTCTTGATATGCGCGAGCCGTAGCGCACTCTTGCTGTTGGCGCGGGCGACGCCATCGAACACTTTAAAGATGGCGAAGAACGCGAAAAACCATGCGGTGTACGATAAATGCGAGGGCCAAGCCGACACTCTTAAGTAGCTCGCGGCCAAGCCGGGAAGCATGATAAACAGCAGCAAACTTAATGTGGCTGTACCCCGACTCTGCGTGAGCGCGAGCGCAAATAAATACACCGCCATGAGCTTAATCACGGCGAGCCAAGGGGTAGACGCATTAAACAGTTCAGGTAGACTTTGACCTGAAACGATCCTTAAAACAGCAAGGTTGATATGCCAAAGCGCCGGATAAGCGCGCTCCTCGATGCCCAGTAAATGCGCGCGCATCCCACTAAAACCTAAATCGTTCGCCAAGGTGTTGGCTAACGATAAATGCCACCAGCCATCGGATACTTGCTCGATAAGCGCTCCGTTGTAAAACAAGACTAATGCCACAAAGCCGTAGGCGAACATTCTTATCCCACAAGTGCTTAGCATATGATCACTTAGCCAAGCAGGTGAAATCGCTGATTTAGGCCAGTAAGAGAAAGTGCGAGGGGGCATGGGGGTGTAACTCGCCGTAGCATTGGGGCTAGATCTTGCTTGCAGCCAAATAAGTACGAATAGCAAAGTCATCGTGCTAACAAGCAGTCCTACCCGCAAATACCCAGGCGCTACTTCGCTGGATATGCCAAACGGTTGCAGAGTCGCGAACAGTCCTGCATTAAGTGCGAGCGAGCAAAACAAGCCCACCACTCCCACCGCCTCGGGGGCAACCAACAGGACCTTAGCCTGCGCACTAACGCGCTTCAGGATCAGCGCGCATAGAATGCCATTAGCAAACAACGCATACAGCAGCCATAGATGCGCTTCGAGGTGGAAAAAAAGCGGCATCATGGTGCTAGAAAAAATTCAGAGAAAGTCCGCCGTTTGGCGAACGGGCCCATTACTGATTCGAAACAAACGGCCCTCGCGCGCAGCATTAGCTACCGCCGGCCGTTGTGCCACCGTGGCCGTAGTACGCCTTATACCACTGCGCAAAGCGTGCGACGCCTTCTGCGACAGACACCTTGGGGGCATAACCATAGTCGCGCTGTAACGCGCTAGTGTTAGCCATCGTGCGCGGTACATCCCCGTCTTGCATGGGCATAAAATTGATATCGGCCGGCACGCCAAGCGATTCGCTTAACGCTTGAATAAAGTCCATAAGCTGCACGGGTTCGCCGCGACCAATATTGTAAATCGCATAGCGCCCTTTGGGTGGAGTGGCTTCGGCGATACGTAAAACGCCTTCGTTAATGTCGTCGATATAGGTAAAGTCCCGCACCATCTCGCCATTATTATAAACGGGGATAGGCTCGCCCTTGAGCATGCGTTCGGCGAACCGAAACGGCGCCATGTCGGGCCGCCCCCATGGGCCGTATACGGTAAAAAAGCGCAAACCGGTACAGGCAAACCCGTACAAATGCGCATAACTGTGCGCCATAAGCTCATTAGCTTTTTTGGTTGCCGCATATAACGAGACTGGATTGTCTACGCGGTCTGTTTCGGCGAAAGGGAAGTTTTTATTGGCGCCGTACACCGAACTCGACGAGGCGTACACCAAATGGGCAACACCGCTTTGCCGACACCCCTCAAGAATCGCGCCAAATCCCACCAAATTAGCATCGATATAGGCGTCAGGATTATCAAGGGAATAACGCACGCCCGCTTGTGCCGCAAGGTGCACTACTACATCGAAACCTTCTTGAGCGAAAAGGTTAGCCATTAATGCACGATCGTGCACGTTCGCTTCAACCACTTTAAAACTGTCCGCACTTGGCTGGCCGACAAGTTGTCTAAGTCGATCACGTTTAAGCTCAGGCGAGTAATAGTCGTTAAAGTTATCCAACCCAACAACTTGATGACCATTGGCTAATAAGCGCGCGGACAAGTCCGCACCAATAAAACCGGCCACACCAGTAACTAAAACCTTCATTAGAGCTCTCTTAATTTGTATCAGTGCGTCAATCTCGACCTTATTCGGTGCGTAACGACGCTGGCACGCGCATTATATATTACAATCTGAGCGACTCACATGACACGCACAGACAATCATTAAAACCGCCATGAATTCTAAGCCCTTGCTTTTGTGCCCTCGCTGGCTTGTGCCTGTGCGACCGCGCAATGTCAGCATGCTCGAACATGCTGTATTGGTAGAGCGCGGCAAAATAAAAGCCATTGGTCCGCGCGCAGAACTTACCGAGAAAAACCCAAACGCAGAAATCGTTGAATTAGCCAATCACGTGCTAATGCCGGGGCTAATCAATGCGCATACCCATGTGGCCATGAATCTGTTTCGAGGCTTGGCCGACGACCTACCGCTGGAAACCTGGCTTCATGATCATATTTGGCCAGCCGAAGCGAAGTGGGTCGATGAAGACTTTGTAGAAGACGGTAGCCGCCTTGCTATTGCTGAAATGCTGCGTGGCGGAACCACCTGCTTTTCGGATATGTATTTTTTCCCGAATATTACGGCCTCGGTAGCGCAAAAGATGGGCATCCGGGCCATGGTCGGCATGGTGGTGCTGGATTTCCCGACCCCCTGGGCGCAAGATGCAGATGAATACATCAGTAAAGGGTTGGACCTACACGACGAGCTGCAAACCTACTCGAACATCTACACGAGTCTAGCACCGCATGCGCCCTACACCGTCTCGGACGAGCCCTTAAAAC
>CAYGNS010000142.1:4774-6330 GCA_964351295.1 uncultured Gammaproteobacteria bacterium | reverse complement strand
CCAACGCCCATCACTTCGCCCGTGCTCTTCATTTCAGGCCCGAGTAGAGTATCCACGCCGGGAAACTTCACAAAGGGGAACACCGCTTCTTTGACGGAATAGTAATCAGGGATAATTTCGCCCGTAACACCTTGCTCAGCCAAGCTCTTACCCGCCATACACAGCGCGGCGACTTTGGCCAATGGCCGCGAAGTAGCCTTAGAAACGAACGGCACGGTGCGCGAGGCACGCGGATTCACTTCCAGCACATAAATATTGTCGCCCTGAATTGCAAACTGCACATTCATCAGGCCAACCACATTCAACGCCAATGCCATTTGCTTAGTTTGCGTGCGCAATTGCGCTTTGATGTCTTCAGACAAACTAAACGGTGGCAGAGAGCACGAGGAATCGCCCGAATGCACACCCGCTTCTTCAATGTGCTCCATGATGCCGCCAATAACAACATCTTTGCCATCACAAATGGCATCAATGTCGACTTCAATCGCGTCGTTTAAAAAGCGATCGAGCAACACGGGCGACTCGTGCGAAACCTGAATCGCCTCGCGCATGTAGCGCGAAAGCGAACGTTGATCGTGCACAATTTCCATCGCACGCCCACCCAACACATAAGAGGGACGCACTACCAAAGGATAACCGACTTCTTCGGCAAGCCGTAATGCATCGGCTTCGTTGGTGGCAATACGATTTGGCGGCTGCTTTAGTTCTAACTTGTTGAGCAGTGCTTGAAACTGTTCACGGTCTTCAGCACCGTGAATCGCCGTGGGCGAGGTACCGATAATTTTTGTCCCAGCTGCTTCGAGCGGCCGCGCCAATTTTAAGGGAGTTTGACCGCCATACTGAACAATCACCCCATCTGGATTTTCTTTGTGCACTATTTCGAGCACATCCTCTAGCGTTAAGGGCTCAAAGTACAAACGATCAGACGTATCGTAATCCGTCGACACGGTCTCGGGGTTACAGTTCACCATAATGGTTTGATAACCGTCCTCGCGTAGCGCCATCGCGGCATGTACGCAACAGTAATCAAATTCAATACCTTGCCCGATACGATTGGGCCCACCGCCCAACACCATAATTTTAGACACGGCTTCGGGGGCCGACTCACATTCTTCTTCGTAAGTTGAGTACATGTAGGCGGTGGCGGTCGCAAACTCGGCCGCACAGGAGTCCACCCGTTTATAAACGGGGCGGATACCCAAGCCATGCCGCACATCGCGCACCGCTTGCTCGGTAACATTTAACAAAGCCGCGATGCGCACATCCGCAAAGCCTTTACGCTTAATCGCGAACATCGTATCCGCATCCAAGGCATCCAAAGAGAGCTCGCTCATCTCGCCTTCGGTGAGTATTAGGTCTGCCACTTGCGCCAAAAACCACGGCTCAATGCCGGTCATTTCGTGCACATCTTGAATAGAATAACCGTCACGGAAGGCATCACCGATATACCAAAGTCGATCAGCCTTGGGCGTGCGCAGTTCCTTTTCGAGCTTTATGCGGCGCTCGTCGTCGTGTAACTCCGTTAATTTTGACTCAAAGCCAAAACTGCCAATCTA
>CAYGNS010000142.1:0-4764 GCA_964351295.1 uncultured Gammaproteobacteria bacterium | reverse complement strand
CCGCCCCACTTCGCACCTCAGACCCATGCCCCGCGCTCCGCCCACCGACTTCATTTGCGTCGTTAGGGTGTCATCCGCTTGTGGAAACTTAACAAAATCAAAACGTGGGATTTTCGTCACCACATAATCAATGCTCGGCTCAAACGATGCCGGCGTTAAACCACCAGTAATTTCATTTTGTAACTCATCCAACGTATAGCCTACGGCCAACTTTGCGGCGACTTTGGCAATGGGAAAACCCGTGGCCTTAGAGGCAAGCGCAGAAGAGCGGGACACGCGTGGGTTCATTTCAATAATAACCAAACGGCCGGTCTTAGGATCAACCGCAAACTGTACGTTCGACCCACCCGTGTCGACCCCAATCTCGCGCAGCACAGCAATGCTTGCATCGCGCATGATCTGATACTCTTTGTCGGTAAGCGTTTGCGCCGGTGCTACGGTAATGGAGTCCCCGGTATGCACACCCATCGCATCAAAGTTTTCGATGGAGCAGATTATGATGCAATTGTCTTTGGTGTCGCGCACCACTTCCATCTCGTATTCTTTCCAACCAAAAATACACTCTTCTATCAGCAGTTCCTTGGTTGGGCTGGCGTCTAAGCCACGCTCGCAAATCGCGTCGAATTCGGCTTTATTAAACGCGATACCCCCGCCCGTGCCACCCATGGTAAAGCTGGGGCGGATAATGACGGGTAAGCCAAGGTCTTCAAGAATGGCATACGCATCTTGCATGCTGTGCGCAATGTCTCCGCGCACAGTCTCCAAGCCAATCTTGTGCATGGCGTTTTTAAATTGTTCGCGGTCTTCGGCTTTGTCGATGGCCTCTTTGCGCGCGCCAATCATTTCTACCCCGTGCTTGGCCAACACCCCTTCGCGTTCTAGGTCTAACGCGCAATTTAGGGCCGTTTGACCACCCATGGTGGGTAACAGTGCATCAGGCTTTTCGATCTCGATAATTTTCTCTACTGTCTGCCACGTAATCGGCTCGATATACGTAGCATCGGCAAAGCCTGGATCGGTCATGATCGTGGCAGGATTCGAATTGACGAGAATAACGCGGTAGCCTTCTTCTTTAAGGGCTTTGCACGCTTGCGCACCTGAGTAATCAAATTCGCAAGCCTGACCGATCACGATGGGACCAGCACCAATTATTAAGATACTGCTTAAATCATCACGCTTAGCCATCTACTTAACCTCTTTTGCGGCCGTCATCATCGCTATAAAGCGCTCAAACAGTGGTTTAACATCATGCGGCCCTGGGCTCGCCTCGGGGTGGCCTTGAAATGAAAACGCCGGTACATCAGTACGCTCAATCCCTTGAATCGACTGATCGAACAAGGATCTATGCGTAACGTGTAGATTGCTCGGCAAGTCGACTTCCGACACCGCAAAGCCGTGATTTTGACTCGTAATCAACACTTGTTTCGTCTGCAGGTCTTGCACGGGATGGTTCGCACCATGGTGCCCAAACTTCATTTTTTCGGTTTTAGCGCCCGAGGCCAGTGCCAGTATCTGGTGCCCAAGGCAAATACCAAAAATGGGCACACCTGCCGCCATTATTTCTTGTGTGGCGCGTATTGCGTAATCGCACGGTTCTGGATCGCCTGGCCCGTTCGACAAAAATACGCCGTCCGGCTGTTCTGCAAGCACCTCTTCGGCCGAGGTGGTGGCGGGCACCACAATCACTTCGCAGCCAAGCGAGCTTAGGATGCGCAAGATGTTGTGCTTAACCCCAAAATCGTAGGCCACCACTTTAAAGCGTGTATCCGCTGCCGATGCATACCCCGACTCTAGACTCCACGCTCCCTGCTCCCATGTATAGGCCTGCTCGCAGGTCACAACTTTAGCCAAGTCCATACCTTTGAGCCCAGGAAACTGCTTAGCATTCGCCAGCGCTTGGTCGGCATCTAATTCTGATCCCGCCATTAAACAGCCAGCTTGCGCACCCTTTTCGCGCAATATACGCGTAAGCCGACGCGTGTCGATGTCAGCAATCGCGACAATGTCGTTGCGCGCTAAATAGTCTTCGAGCCGCATGGAATTTCGCCAGTTATTCGCCAAAATCGGCAAATCGCGAATAATCAGGCCTTTTACGCTAGTGGATGTAGATTCGACATCTTCGGGGTTCGTACCCGTATTGCCGATGTGCGGATAGGTGAGTGTGACCATTTGCTCGGTATAAGAGGGGTCGGTCAAAATTTCCTGATAGCCGGTCATCGACGTGTTAAAAACCACCTCGCCGGTGCTAGAGCCCATGGCGCCAATCGCCTTTCCCCAAAACAATGACCCATCTTCTAGTGCCAATAATGCTGTATGTTTCAAATTATGCTCGCTTGCAGTGTTGGTTCGGATGTAGGAGTAAAATGCGCTTAAAAAAAGGGAGAAGCCGTTGAGCTTCTCCCTTTCTGAAATATGATCTAATAACTACCATTAAGAGTAGGCCCATACCATGGGTCTGTTGTGAGTCGGCAAGCTACCAGTTTGTTGAGCGATTACTAACAAAACGTATGTGGTGTCCTTTCGTTCCCTAAACTCTGTTGATTTAGACGATCTGCCGATTGCGCCGCACACTGTGCTCGAATATTAACCGAGCGCGCAGCCAAGTGGATGACCGTTTGCGACGGGCGGTATTGTATCCGAAGCGACCCTAGTGATGCAACGTAAGTGAACTGACTAACATCAATTGAATAGACGATATTTGAACCAACACCGTTCTCAACACAAGATGAGATTGAGTGATCCGCTTGACTACCTCTTTCGTTATAAAACCTAAACGGAGTTACTGTCGAACGGCTCAACTTTCTACAAGATACCTCTTTTGTAAAAGTCTGATGCTAAGCGGTTGCAAGACTGTCGTAAAACAAATAGCGCGTGCCAGTTCCCCCGATTCTGTATCAGGCTGGTGATCAAAATTACCGAGCATCTTTGCGGCCGTGCGAAACAGGCACATTTGCATATCAAGTTCGGCATCTATCTACGACCGCAAACCCAGCACGTCTTGCATATCGTAATAGCCGGGCGCTTGCTCGGCTAACCAACGGGCGGCGCGCAGCGCACCTATGGCAAAGGTTTGCCGTGATGAGGCCTTGTGCGTTAACTCAAGTCGCTCGCCAGGCATTGCAAACAGAACGGTATGATCGCCAACCACGTCGCCTGCGCGCAGCGAGGTAAAGCCGATTTGAGCGCCCTTGCGCGCGGTCGAATTGCCTTCGCGCGAATACACAGCCAAATCCGCCAACTCTTGCTTGAGAGCACCCGCAATCACCTCTCCCATCCTGACCGCCGTGCCTGAGGGCGCATCGAGTTTATGACGGTGATGGGTTTCAGTGACTTCGATATCGGCGTCTGCGCCCACTACCTGGGTGATTTTGTCCAATAAATAAAAGCATAAATTAACCCCCACACTCATGTTGGGTGCAACCAGCACGGGAATGCGCTTGCTTGCCTCGGCGATAACGGCACGTTGCGCAGCATCGAAGCCTGTGGTGCCAATCACTATCGGAATGGATCTACGCACACACTCACCTAAGTAGTCGATAGACGGTTTAGGTAAAGAAAAGTCTACGAGTACGTTTACGTGCGCTGTACTCCAGTCATCGCACACAAGCACATTCGCGTCCTGCAAACCCACCAAACGCCCTGCATCTAACCCAATGCACGAACTACCTGAACGATGAATTGCCGCGCGAAGATGCAAATTGATAGCGCGATCCGATAAAAGCTCTTGGAGCACGGCGCGGCCCATTTTGCCAGCAACACCGGTCACCCCTACGGCTAGCGAATCGGCCGCAGCGATAGTTGACTCAGACATACCAAACTCTTAACAAACTCATAGAGAACTCATGACGAACTAAAGAAGATTGAGGCCCAAGGAAAAAGCTAGACCATTCGAAGCGTAGAGCCTTTACTAACGAAAAGCGTCCTTGATCATGCCCAGCACGCCCTCACCACCCCCAACTCGGTCAGGGGTAAGGTCGCTACGATTGATGATGTAGCCAGCACGGTAGCAAGCATTTATAAAACCACACACAATGCTAGGCTCGCACCCGACTTTGGTGGCCAAGTCGGCCACGGTGCCACCTTTGATTAACATTTTAGTCGCTAGCTTAAGTAGCCGATTGTCCATCTCAAGCAAGTCAAAGGGCGGCCATTTGAGCAACGCATACGCGTGATTTAAATCTAATGAATCGATTAATTTGTTGGTTAACGTTACAAAGTCGTTTACCCACATCAAACGGTCGATAGGATAAGAACGCATATTCGATTTAGGACGCCAATCAGGACTCAGCACCGCTTTGGTGATCACTTTATCGCGCATTGCCAGCGGCCACCTCGATGGCTCAATAACGCTGTACACTGTGCGCCGCTCAGCTTTAATGAATAACAGGCTATGTTGGTCGGCCAGAATCTCCGCATCCTCTAGCCAGTACTCTTCGCCCCGAGCAACCTCACGTCCTTCATCAGCATTGCTAATGGGTTTAGTGCTGTCTGAAGAACGCGCCAATATGGTGTCGAGCGTGCGCCGCTGCTTTACGTTCGACACAGCGCGTTCTGCCGATTGACGAAAAAACTCCTCATCGTCTTGCAGTGACTCTGTGGTATCCCATGCTTCTAGCGTATTAGTTTCAACAATTAAAACGCTATTGATTGACGCGCTTTCGTCGTCAGTCATCAACACCACTGGGTCGAGATTACCGTCTGATTTACTGGTCTCGTAATCACGCACATCATCCACCACTTTGATGTGCTCACTGTTGGTAAATG
>CAYGNS010000141.1:0-6331 GCA_964351295.1 uncultured Gammaproteobacteria bacterium | reverse complement strand
GTGCACCCACTTAATACGTGTTCTCACCTCGCGTTTTATGCTCCTCGCGCTTATTGGCTTGATCAACTAATGCCATTCCTTGGCTGAATGTTGCTTCGCTCACTTTCTGTGCCCGACGGACTTCGCTCCAAAAATCCGGCGGTGAAACGCTCGTTGGTGCGAACCGATACTCACCCGGGAGCAAATCGCCCTCCTTCATTGGGCCAAGATTCTCGCAAGACTTAGCGCCAATCATAATCAGCATCACTATCAACAATTGTTTGGGGGTTAATCCCATAATGAGACCTCCATATTCCGATCCATTGAGCACCCAGTATTAATGTCCAACGGGTTTGCACCAAACTTTTCCGCAAAATAATTGACGAAATGCACAAAAAGGCGCGTCTCTCTAGGGCGGGAGGATGTCAATGATTGTTCTGTTGTAGGAGGTGCATTACAGCCGCGGCCTGGGCCTGTAAGCTGGTGACCCGCTGGCGCTCGGCCGGGTCAATGGATCTGTTTTGCATCGGCTGGGCTTCACCAGACGCGTCGGATTTCAGAAACTGAGCCATCCGCTCGCCCAAGTTGCCCCCGCGAGAGGCGACTCGATCACTCTCAGCGCTCTCTTGTATCATTTTATCCACCAAGGACGATCGAGTGAGCTTATCCAGCAACCTATCCGCAATCGCCCGTGCATGACCGTTTTTAGGTCCTCGGTTAGCTTTTCCTTGCAGTTGACCGAAGTCCTGCACCTCATAGGCGCTGGCCCTGAGACCCAGCGTGAAGTGTTCGCCATTGTTCGTGATTATGTGGTAAGCCAGATAGTTTCCTTTTACTATTTGATCCACATAGCCTGCAATGCAGTGCTCCATACGTTCCCCTTCCAGCATGATCTCAAACGGGGAATCCAACAGTTTGGCAACGCCAACCTCCGTTTGGAACTCTTTTGGGGCATGGCCCCACCCCGGCAGTGTTTCGGGGTAGTCCTTTAGTCGTATCTGACGCTGCAGTCGACGCTGAAGCTCGAAACAGACTTCTTGGTATCGCCGAGGCCCCATATTGAGAAAGTTGTATTCCATGCCTAGTTCAGTATTGGCGTATTCAGCCTCCTCATGCCTGATCCATGCCTGCAAAAATCGATGCGCGTATGGCCCACCCTCATCGGCTTCTTGGATAACGGTGTTGATAAACGCAAACAGTTTTAGATCCAGTGATCGGCCGGCGTCGTTCAGCGCCTCATTGGCTTGTGAGATCAAATGCCAGGAATCGCGGCTTTTAACGAGCGCGCCGATGGTGTCGACATCGTTATGATTGATGCCTAGAAACTTAACGAGCCGAATGACCGTTTCAGTTTCCTCATAAGACATTTCGCGCATCGCCTTCCAGTTACTCTTACCAAAGTGCTTGCGAAGCTCGGTGGGCGATTTTTTAAATTCGACGATCCACGGCTGTAAGTGTTCGATATTGAGTTCCTTGGTTGACTCAATCGACTCTAAATTGCTCCAGAACGTGGCCAACTTCGCTTGCTCGACCAAGCCCGTGGACGCGTTAGTGCATGACGACAAAATGTCTTCACGATACGGATCAAGCCAAATGCGCTTAAACGCGCGTTTGAGCTCGTTCTTAAAGGCAACCCCAACGCCGGCATCGGTGTTCGCCAACTTAAACTCCTGTGCCACTTTGGCGCGAATGGATGGCCATGTCGTGCTGTCGAGGAGCATGGGCTCTTTAAACACGAGCGCCCCAACGGTGACAGAGCGCGCGACAGGATCGGTCAATATCTCGGCCTTCATCGCCTACTCCGCGCTCGCAACGGTTTCGTTCACCATCTTAACCACCGCACGGAAAGCATAAAATGGCAGGTGGCCACGTATCATTTCAACGCGCAGGCGTTTGTACACCGAGGCGGCATCCGTTGGCTCCTGTTTGTCTGTCAGCAGTTGAACCGCGCGAGCATAAGAGGCACAGATCGCTTTAGCATCGGTCTTTTTGCGATCGTTTAACAAGCGATACAGCCCGGACTTATTGATGTATCGACATTCGCCTCGCTGCATCAATAGCTCCATGCGGCCATACACACGATTATTAGTAATGCGCCGTGGGTTCTGCTTCTTAATCGCTTCCACGGTCATTTGTTCCTTGATGGTCGCGAACACCTTCAAAATTTCCTGATTGTATTGATTCGTGATCGCCTGGCGAGTTAGCTTTGAGTTCGCCTCTCTCATCGCTGGCTCTCTCACAAACGCATCCTCACTCGTTAGATCACCGAGTTTCACAGGCTTCGTGAAAGGGGCTTGGCCAAATTCTTTTAGGATTTTATAGAGTCCCGAAAGGTGGACGTAGTCCAAGTCGCCGTTGTCCATGATGGGAACCAGCGCCTCATGAATGGTTTTAATCCGCTCTTCTTGGTGCAGATCACAAAAGCGGTCGACCAGCGCCAAGGCCGCATCGTAAATGGCGCGCCGAATGGGGGTGTTCAGGTCGTTGACAATCGCGTAGAAGGTGACTTTTGAGTACATCGGAATCTCACCCGCGTCCATCGCCTCGCGCATGGCGGCATAGACTTTATTATCCGTGACAGAGCGGCGATCTTGGAGCGTCTCCGCGTCATCTAAAAGCGCCTCTTTGGTGAGTAAATACGCTTCATAGATAACTTGGCGATTAGCCTCAACCTGCATTGGCGTTTTAATTGGATCTGGAGAACGCCCTAACCGTACCCTCATTTCTGGGGTCACTGTTCCTATGTTCAGGAGTGTTTTGGCTAAGACAGCGGGATTAACGGCTTTTGGAGCATAGTGTTGTGAAATCATTGTTACACCTAGTTTCTTGTTGTGCGTTGTGGTCCAAGAAACCAAGCCGAAGGGAGTTCGAGCATGGATACTGCGGCGCGAACCCTTGAAGCAACGGCAAGGCTTCTTGAGTTAACGCCAACGGGGGCATCAGCTTACGTTCTGACAGCGAACGCACCAGGCGACTCAGCACTACCAGAAGATCCGCTTCTGCGCAGTGTTGAGCTTTCTGTAAGAGTGCACTCCAGTGCGCTCTTAGCTCATTGATGGTTGAAACAAACAAAACAGAGTGGGTTGCTTGCTCGAATGAGGGTGCAACCTTCTTAGTCATACTTTGGGGGCTCATGGTGAGAGCGCCCCGAAATTTTATGGCGAGTAGGAACAAGGTCATTGCTGGCCACTCTCGCGTTGTTGGGACAGCGTCTTTAATACTTCTTGGTTAACCTCATCCATCGTTGGCTCTTCGGCAAACTTCAATACGATTCGCTCGATGTGCTGCTGCTTGCCTTTATTGATTTCTGTGCTGCCCGCGTCGTTGAGCGAATGGTTTCGAGCCACCCCATCGTAGCGCAGCAGCTTTTCAACAAAGGCTAAGCGGTCACCGCCCACTAGGTCGCTGTCAATCGCATAGGTGATCTGAACGAAGACGGCGCCAGTGCGCGCTCGCCAGGCTTTAATCAATTCATCCAAGTGGCGTGCCACATAAGCGCGGCGCTCTTCCGCCGTGTCGATGGACTTCGGTAGCTCGCCGGCAATCATATTGCTCATGCGCTCAATCTGATGATCCTCAAACCGAAACCCTTTCTTTTCGAGCTGTTCCGTCAGAAACGCCGCTCTAAATCCTTTTTTCATCATTAAACCACTCTCCTTAGCAGTTCTCGTTGACTCCTTAAAACAAAGCAACTCCCGACGAATCATCATCGGGAGTTGCCCAATTCCCTGTCTCGGAAGGCTCGGCAGACCATCAGGGAATACTGCAAGTGTGGAGTTAGACACTGGCAACCTCGGCATTAAACTGGTCGATCGCAAGCTTGGTAAAGCCCTGCATATCTTCAAAGCCAGAATTCACGTTTTGAATGTCAATCGAGCGGTTCAACAACCGCTCCAGATCCTGTGCTCTGGCTCTAAGCACTCGTTTTTTGCTCTGCGTATGCAGACTCGCGAATCGCTTTGGACGACTGACGAAATTCTTCAGCGACATTAAAATAGCCTCTCGCTCCCAGATCGGATTTTCGGTAGCGAAAATCAACTCGGCGTTATCGTTGGTGCCGCGTATCTTCCATAACAATGGGAACTCTCGCTCGCCCAGCGTCAGTTGGTTTTCGTGCCACCCGCCATACGAAAGCAATGGGTTGCGTACAACCTTCGTCACGAAGGCGCAGTGTCGATCAAACCGATCCGAGACGTATGCCTTCACCAATCGCTTTAATTCATCGGAACACGGGGCGCGCTCTTCCAATAGAAAGTCAGTTTCAGGACGGTCAGACAGACGATCCAATACCACCTTTCGGGCGTGCCTTATGTGCGCCTGTGACTGATGCTCTTGCATCGTGAACTCACCCACCACATCGAAACCACCACTCACTTTAGCGCCACCTTCAAAGACTGAAGCATGCACAGTGATGGGCAGAGATCGGTGTTTTATGACGTATAAAGCCATGTGGGTTCGTCGTATGTTTATATAATAGTATTATATGAACATACAAAAATAAACGAATCAAGGGTTTACAACGCTAAATGTCGATTCTAAGCACTGGTCTAAATTACAGTGGTTTAGGCAGATACTGAGGAAACGAGAGTCGGTGGTATGCGCCGACTCTCGTTGGGGTTAGGCGACTTTGTGTACTCTTGCCATCCACGGCTGACGGCGCATCGGCTTGAGCCAATCGGCAAGACTGGGCACACTCTTGCCAAAATCACCCGTCATGTGCTCCTCTGCAATGTAGCGCGTTGGAATCTTGCGACCCCTGCTATTGAGGATTGTGACCCCAAACCGCTCCTCCGCTTCAAACAAGCCTTCGGCATGGTGACGAAACAGTTGCCAACGACAGTCATTCTGGTTGTTCAACCCATCTATCCATTCATTGACGGCTTGATAATCCGCCGCTTGCCCGCCAAAGCGCGCTGCACACGCCTCGTTGTGCGCTTGCGTGGGCTTTGGGTTCGACATCCATGTGGCAACAGGAATGCAGTCCATCCAATCCTGAATCGTTGGGATAGTGCCGCCGCAATCTTCCAAGATGTGCTGCTCGGCAACCAATCTAGTAGACTGCAAGACGCCATTGGCGATGAGGGTTGCGCCCAAGCGATCAGCGACCCACTCAGCACCTTCCTGGTGATGCCACATAATGCGATGCCGATAATCGCAGAACGACGCTTTGCTGCTGTCCATTAAGCGGTGAACCTCAAGGTAGTCCTGCGCGTCACCACCAAAGACTTTGGCAGAACTGGTGGCGTGATAATAGGGGTGAGTCATGGTGTTTCTCCTTCATTTGTTTGGAGATTCCATTATCAAAGCGCCGCCGCTTTGATGTGACTCGTAGCGCAAGAAACGGGCTCCAGCTTAGCCCATCAAATAGATATTCGAGTGCGGTGGCTTTGCATAGCTTCCTTGCTCACACACATAAAGATCAACGACACCCTCGACCATGTTGAAGTTAATTTGAGCAGAGCACCCGCCGATGTGGCGCAAATCGAGTCCTGTCCGCTCCACTAAGTCTTGGCTGATGATTTTCGCCATCTCAGCGAGGGTTGTCTCTGTCCTCTTTATGGCGTAAGCCCAACCGAAGTCAGCACGGCACATGACAGGAAATAATGCGCTGACCGTCTCATGCGCTCCTGCAATCGCGTCTTTATCGCCAACAAAGACGGGCGGGTAATACTCTCCGTCATCACACGTGCCCGACGCTGTGACTAGAATCTGCTCAATTCGATAGCCCCGACTCAACGTGAGTAATTCACGCAAGCCTTGTTTAATCACCTTAATATCCATACAGCGCAATCCAAATATCGTCTTTACCTGGTGCATCTCACTCAGATCACAGGCAGCCTGACCGTCTTTTGTATTCATATTACTCCTCCTTCATCGGATTCCTTACCGCGTCTACTGCACACCAGCCTGGATCAAGCGCCGTGTCGGAAATACCACTTCGGCTCCCGTATGGACATCAAACACCTTATGGTAGCGATTCGATTCTGCGTAACCGTTGTTGCACGCACGCAGGTTGATGGTGGCTTGGGTAATGTCAAATGTGATGAGCGCGTCGCCGCCTTCACTGTTATAGATATCAATGCCTGTCCGAGCGACCAGGTTGGCGGCAATCGAGGTTGCCACCTCGTTTACAGTGGTTTCGATCTGATCTAACTCCGTTACCCAACCGTTCTCGGATCGACGAGTGACCGCGCCCAGCATCGTGATGGGTTCATTGGCAGCCTCGACCGCACCGTCAGCACCACTGATACAAGGCGGAAAAAAACTACCCGAATCCCCACTGCCGCCTGCTTCAATCTCAATTTGCCAGATGCCCATGTTTCTCGCTGTTTTCAGTAGCTCCTTCATTAAC
>CAYGNS010000140.1:0-6396 GCA_964351295.1 uncultured Gammaproteobacteria bacterium | reverse complement strand
GAAAACTTGAGTTCGCGCAGTGATGAAATTATTGAAATCTGGGAGTCGGGCTATCACGCCTATGGAGTGTCGCTCGAAGCGCGCTCGCACTTGCGGCCATTAACGCTGGGACTTTCGCGCTATTTGCGTGAACGTAATTTGAGCCCCGAGGACTGCGAAGCCACGCTCGTGAGATTACATGATTATTTTCGTAGATTGCCCAGGGGCGAGCAGTATTTTCGTTTGTTGGCACAGTCACCTGAGTTGCTCGAGACCGTGATCACGCCGCTGCGAGATTCGCCGGCGATGACGATTCTGCTTGAGCAGTCCCCGCACATTATCGATAGTTATTTAGAAAGTGTGTGGCGCTATCCGCAAGATCTACCCAATCCTGACGATGTGCTCGCACAGCTCAGTTATGACGCGCAATTAGACAGTCTGAGGCGCTTTGTGAATGAGCATTTGTATCAAATCTACTGGCAATTTTTACAAGCGCAAATCAGCGTAGCGGATTTTCAGGCGGGGCTGACGGTGTTGGCCGAGCGAGCATTGCAGTGTGCTGTGAAGTTGGTGTGCGAGGAACTTGAACTGGATCAAGCGCCAGTGAGCATTATTGCACTGGGCAAACTAGGCTTGCGGACTATGGCTCCAATGTCCGACCTCGATTTGGTGTTCGTGTTTGATGAAGAGCAAGAGCAACTGGCGAACGCCACGCATTTTGTGAGTCGCTTGCAAACGGCCATAGCGAGCCGAATGCGCGAAGGCGTTGTGTACGAGCTGGACACTCGGTTACGCCCGTCAGGTCGGTCGGGTGCGCCTACCGTGAGCGTTGCAAGCCTAGTGACACATCATCTTACTAGAGCACACACTTGGGAGCATCTCGCCTTTATGTTTGCCCGGCCCATTTTCGCTCGTTCGCGAGTCGCCACGGCAGTGGATGACCTTAAAGCCACTCTGCTAACGCGCGCGCGTGATCAGCGCCAACTTAACGGTGACGTGCAGGCTATGTGGCAACGAATCCACGCGCATCGTATTAGTGCTTCGAACAATGCTGTGTTCAATAGCAAACTACAGCCTGGCGGGCTTATGCATTTTGAGTTTTTTACGGCGGCTCATCTGCTTAAAACATCTGCGACGGTACCTACCGATTTGAATTATGCCGCTCTGGTCCAGCAGCGGTTAGACGCCGATGTCGCTATCGGAGCATTAAGTGGTATGCAGCATTGGCGGACTCTGCAAATATATGAACGGTTGTTAGGTCTAGAGGGCGTTGCCCTCGAGCACACCCCGAAACGCTATAAACAACAATTATTAGAGCGGCTAGGGCTGCCGGATATCCCAGCACTGATTGCTCAAAATAGTCGTCATGCGGCGTTTGCCCACACGCAACTAAGCGAACCCTTTATGGGTGAGTCTGCCAACTCTGTTGCGCACAACAAAGCGCATTCATCATGGGTTGAATCTGCGGTCAATTGGCTAGACTAATTTTCCCTATTTTTAAAAGACCCCCTTCAAAGTTCCGCGATTGCGCTAAAGTAACCTTATGAAAAATATTCTAATAACAGGCGCCGGTTCTGGATTGGGCAGAGCGCTCGCTTTAAAGTACGCCGCGCAGGGCTGTAATGTATGCGTGGCCGATCGCGATGTGCTTGCCGGTAATGCCACGGTTGACCTAATTGATGACGCGCAAGGTAGCGCATTTTTTCAGGAGTGCGACATTGCTTTACCTGAAAGCGTGCAGCGCTTAGCCACTACACTCACTGACCATTGGCAGTCTCTTGATGTGCTGATCAACAATGCAGGTGTCGCAACAGCGGGATCGCTTGAGTCGGAATCAATGGAGCAATGGCAGTGGGCGATTGACATTAACCTGCTTGGCCAAGTGCGAATTACCCAAGCTATGTTACCGTTGCTCAGACGCTCGAATGCTTACCATCGGTCGATCGTTAATATTGCCTCGCAAGCCGGGATTACTCCGGTTGGACGAATGGGCAGCTACAATGTCAGCAAAGCCGGCCTCATAGCCTTTGCCGAAGGATTGCACTTTGAACTTGCGCCGGAGAACATTCATGTGTCCGTCGCCTGTCCCTCCTTTTTTGCCACTAATTTGCATCATTCCTTGCGTACCGATCAGGAGCAAATGCGCACATTGGTGAATAAGTTGGTGGGTGGCTCAGCGGTCAGCGCTGACGAGGTTGCAGACTATATTATGGAGGCAAATGCGGCACGCGAGTTTATGATCGTAACGCACAAAGCCGGCCGTTGGGCGTACCGCATGAAGCGCTTTTTGCCCAGCCGGTGGTATCTTAACAGGGTTAAAAAGCAATTGGCGGCCTTGGCAAAATAAATCGGTGCCCACTGCGCTCACTCTTTGTCCACGAGCGGGCCCTCGAAATAGCATGAGAAGCAAACGTTATGACAAAACCATTTCTTGATCGAGCCGCTCAAGTACGCCCAGGCGAAGAGCTAGATCTAAGTCGTTTAGACCCATGGCTTAAAGCACAAATTCCGGCTTTAGAAGGCACACCAAGCGTCGCACAATATTCAGGCGGAGCCTCTAACTGGACTTATTGTTTGGCGTATGCCAATCGTGAAGTGGTCCTGCGTAGAGCACCGCAAGGAACTAAAGCCAAAGGCGCACACGATATGGGGCGCGAACACCGTCTGCAGGCGGCCTTAAAACCCGTCTATCGTTATGTGCCAAGCATGCTTGCCCATTCAGCGGATGAATCCATCATTGGCTCCGAATTTTATGTGATGGAAAAACTAACCGGTATTATTCCGCGCAAAACCATGCCCGCCGGTATTACGCTGCAAGAAAGTGAGGTTCGTCAGTTATGCACAAACGTATTAGATAGCTTGATTGAGCTACACCAAGTTGACTATCAATCGGCAGGGCTCGCCCACTTAGCGAAAGGGGAGGGTTATGCACAGCGACAAATTTCAGGGTGGATTAAACGCTATCAAGATGCCAAAACTTGGAATGTTCCAGGAGGGAAATCGGTGATGCGGTGGCTAGAAGCTAACCTGCCAAGCAAAGAAATTATTTGCCTTACCCATAACGATTTTCGTTTTGATAATGTGGTGCTGAGTGCCGACAGGCCTACCGAAGTGATTGGAGTGCTTGATTGGGAACTGGCCACACTGGGCGACCCCTTGATGGATTTGGGTAATAGCCTCGCGTATTGGACCGAGGCAGGCGATGATCGGTTTGCGCACTATATGCGACGCCAACCCACGCACATGAAAGGTATGCTCAGCCGTAAAGAGGTTGTTCGCTATTACTTGGATCGTACCGGTTACGCTGCACAAGATATGCGCTTTTACGAGGTGTATGGATTGTTTCGATTAGCTGGTATCGTGCAGCAAATTTATTATCGCTACTATCACAAACAAACCCGTAATCCCAATTTTAAGACGATGTGGATTATGGTGCATTATCTGATGTACCGCTGTCGCCGGGCCATGCGTGCCTAATGGTGTACCTCGGCTGAAATGTTGTGCGAATGAGATACGCAATAGGTGCGCGGTAAGGTATGGCGAGTATTTATTTAATTCGGCATGGGCAAGCTTCGTTTGGCCAAAGTGATTACGATCAACTGTCGGCGATCGGGCTTGAACAAGCGCAGGTGCTGGGGCGCGCACTGTCGCTGCGTATCGCTGGGTTTGCGGGCGTGCTCAGTGGCACGATGCAACGCCAACAACAAACAGCCGCTGCGTGCCTAGATGAGTTTACACAAGCCTCGGCCACACGCGTCGCGTGTTCCTTAGAGATTGGTGAGCACATTTCGCTTGAAACTTATAAAAGGTGGCAAGACGCGCGGTGGAATGAATACGATCACGCTGACATTTTGCAGGGGCTCGGGCCAGATTTCGTGTCTGCGGAGTCTATTAATCACTTCATTAAAAAGCAGTCTGAGCCCAAAGTCGCACTTGAGGAGTCGTTTAATGCGGCGATGCAGCGCTGGATGAGCGGCGACTACGATGCCGAGTATGTCGAAACGTGGGAGGCGTATCAGAGCCGAATTCACAGTGCGCTGGATTCTGTGGTGCGCGTAATGCGTGAACCCGAACCCGTGACTCCCTACCACGATATCGCGGTATTTACCTCGGGCGGGGTCATTTCAGTGATCGCCCAAGCATTACTTGGCGTGCCGAGTGAGCGAATGATGCAACTGAATTGGACACTAATGAACTGCGCCGTCACGAAGTTGGTCGTAACGCGTGATCGCCTCTTCGTTGCCACACTTAATGAGCATGTGCATTTTGAACAATTGGATAAAAGACGACTAATCACCTATAAGTGAATTGAAGTTTAGCGTTGGCTGAGGGTGTGTGAGCCTGCAAGCTCAAGGACTTTACGTCATTACAGCCAGCACTTAGGACAACCAAAGGATCCATTACTATGAATAGACAAAATATTTTAATTACTGGTGCGAGCTCTGGGTTGGGCGAGATGATGGCTAAGTTGTATGCCGCTCAGGGACGCAACTTGGCGTTGTGCGCGCGACGCTTAGAGCGATTGGAGCAACTTAAAGCGGATTGCTTGCGCATCAACCCTGATATAACAGTGTCGATACGCGAGCTCGACGTGAATAATCACGATCAAGTGTTTACCGTTTTTAAGCAATTTATTGATGATCTAGGGCATCTTGACCGAGTTATCGTAAATGCAGGCATGGGTAAAGGCGCGTCGATTGGTACGGGTTACTTTCATGCGAACAAGCAAACGGCCATCACCAATTTTGTATCGGCTATTGCGCAGTGCGAAGCGGCCGTTGAGCACTTTAGAGCGCGCAACGCTGGGCACTTAGTGATGATTTCTTCGATCAGTGCCGTGCGTGGGTTTCGACGTGCGATGACGGTCTATGCGGCCACGAAAGCAGCGGTGAGTTCCCTCACCGAAGGTATTCGTATCGACTTGCTGGATACGCCAATTAAAGTGACCACAATCCACCCCGGCTTTATTCGCAGCGAGATCAATGAAAAAGTACAAAACACGCCATTTATGGTCGACACCGAAACAGGCTGTAAAGCTATTTTAAGAGCCATTGAGAAAGAAGGTGCTAACTACTTTGTACCGGCTTGGCCATGGGCCATCATGGTGCGCTTGATGAAGTTTTTCAGCTTACGCATGATGTCCAAAATGAGCTAACGCGAAGTGCAGGCTATCGGTTTCGACACCCTGTTTTTTCCTCGACCAGCAGGGAGTGCTAGGGCTTATCTAAGTTTTTAAACGTGTGAAGTTTGCGTTCAAGCTCCTGCAAGCTTGCTTTAGTGCTTTGCAAGGCTTGCAACAATTGTTGATGAGTGTCGGGTGACTCCAGTGCATGCAGATTAGCGAGCTTGGCTTCGTCTAGGTTATTGATGACCACCGCGATGAATAAATTAACTACCACGAAAGTGCCTAATATTACAAAACTGACGAAGTACGCCGCATAAAACGGCGACATCTCCATTGCGGTGTACATCACGTCAGTCCAGTCCTCCAGCGTCACAATTCGAAACAGTGTCAGAATGGCGTAGCTTAAATCGCGCCAATGTTCAGGATCATGCGCATGAAATAAATGAAAGCCGAGTACGGCATACACAAAAAACAAGACGCCCATCAAGATCGTGATGTTGAGCATCGACGGGATCGATCGGAGTAGTGTCTCAACGATTAAGCGTAACTCCGGTAAGGCATTAATTAATCGTAGGACCCGTAACAAGCGCAAGACGCGGCCGAGCAGAGCAAAGTCACTGGCAATCGGCAATAGCGAAACCACGATCAAGAAAAAATCAAAGCAATTCCAGCCGCTGCGGAAATAATTCCAGGGGCGCGGTAGTTGCGCGGCTATTTTTATTGCGGCCTCGACAATGAAGGCTGCCAGAATAATGCTATGCAGGGTTGCGAACAGTTCCTGGCGCGCAGGCGTCATCCATTGCGGAAACGCCTCGATTCCGATGATCAGCGCAGTAAACAGAATAAGGGTGAGGATCGCGTTTTCGAAGACGGGCGAGCGCGCAACTTTTTGTGCGATGGTCAATCGCAAAGGTGTTGATAACATGGATGCTACCCTTAAACGTTAGCCAGTGTTTCTGAGACCCGTAGCGATCCCATTGATGCTACTCAATGTGGGTTTCAACCATCGAGATTCAAGTCGATTAGGGCTGTTATTAAGCCGTTTGAGTAAATTAATTTGAATATAGTTGAGCGGATCTAAATAGGCGTTACGCCACCGAATGGATTGGCCAATGACAGGGTAATCAGCCATCATTTCGGTTTCTCCAGTAACCTGCTGAATAGTCTTGATAGCGCGGAAATACTCGTCACTCATGCGCGTATATGTTTGGCTGCCTAGTTCTGCGTCGGAGCATAGGCCGCTGTAATGTTTCGCAACTGTTTGATCGGTTTTGAGTACGACCATCTGTGAG
>CAYGNS010000139.1:0-6398 GCA_964351295.1 uncultured Gammaproteobacteria bacterium | reverse complement strand
GCGTTATTTTATCGCCAGAACAAGTGCTGAATAATGTGATGGGCCCCATCACAGTGCCAACTGTGCCTGATCAAAACGGCAGTGGTGGGAGTAGCGGTGGCGGCGGTGGCGGCGCCGGACTTTTGTTGGGCGGCGCGCTAGCAGGGGCATTATTGTTGGCCCGTAAACCGTCGAAGAAACTGGAAAAAACTCTGGTCTTGGATTCCTACGGTCGCACTTTTCAATTAGATCTTGGTGATCAAGTGGCGATTGAAGATGAATCGCTAGATCTTGATCAGTTCTTCAACAGTTTAGAGCAAACCGCGCTTAATCAATCTGTGTATATGCCAGAACTGCGCACCGAAGTGGGAATTTCGGCTCTCACTCAACAGGCTCCGCGCACCGATATGATTGCCTATTTTGCGATGCCGGATGACCGCGTCATAAATGATGGTCAAATGCAGTATGCCGTCGCTGCGGCGAGTCAACTCTCCAACAATGTCGGTCTCACATTGGGGCATCGAGTTGATCCCAATCAATACTTTGGGGGATTACGCCATCTAACGGATAATGAAGATTTTGGCCGAGCATCATTTTTAACAGGGCAGTCGTTTGGCTCTGTGTTGAGTGGATTTAGCCCCTTGGCGAATTCGATGGGGCTGCACTATCAGAGTTCCGATCGAACTGGCTTTAATGCAGGTCTGGGCCTCGTGTCGGTGAATGAATCCGCGCGTTATGGCAAGGAGTCGTTTTCGAGTATTCTCGAAGGTGGTTA
Organism: uncultured Gammaproteobacteria bacterium; assembly: GCA_964351295.1. GTDB lineage: Bacteria > Pseudomonadota > Gammaproteobacteria > Arenicellales > Arenicellaceae > Arenicella. The sequence goes on along the minus strand of CAYGNS010000139.1, from coordinate 5,644 downwards.
TGAGTTTGCCGATAACGCTGGTTTGAATATTCAATTCGGACAAATTCGCGAGCAAGGTAGTTTGTTTGGTGGAGCTGCCGGCGGTATTTTCGGCGTAGAGGAAGCCACAACCTATGCCATCAATTTAAAAGGCCATATTCAATTCTCGTCAGACACGGCACTGGTGGCGAATTATGGCGTGGGCCGAACACGAGTAACGGCTGCGCGCGAAAGCTTACTCAGTGATTTTTCGTCGTTGAGCAGTCATTGGTACAGCGTGGGCTTGGTGAGTAATAATGTATGGTCGCATCGAGATCAATTTGGCATCTCTGTATCGCAACCGCTTAAAATTAGCGCAGGTGCTCTAGATTACTCCATTCCCATCCAGCGGGATCAGTTTGGGGATATTGCATTCGACACCGAGCGCGTGAACTTAGGGGATACGGATTCAACTGAACAACGCTTCGAGGCTTATTACCGTAATAAGCTCGACCAAAAACTTGAAGTTGGAGCCTTTTTAACTTATCGGGACGACCCCAATCATATTCGTGCGTCTGGCGATGAATTAACCCTGATGTTCACGCTTAAAATTCAGCCATAGCTTAATCTGTGCCCTCGCTTTATGTGGCAATGTTGATCAAGGGGTATTGTTGATCAACGGGTATTGTTGACGCTTACTTCATAAGGCCGCACGTTAGGGCGGCCTTTAACAGTGTTTCATCGCTTTACGCTGATCTGTGGCGTCCTCACTGATATACTTCGCGGCTTTAGTGAGCGGGGTTACGCATTCCCGCGCGAATTTTCATCGCTTTGAGCTATGGTGCCGACGCGGATGCCGCGCGGCAAAGCACGCTTAGTTGTTTAACGTTTCTAATACCTGTGTACGCTTGTGTTTCTTTACGATACTGAATCTAAAACCAAACGCGAATTTATGCCGAGCGATCCTGAGCACGTGACCATGTACGTGTGTGGGCCAACGGTGTACAGCTACGCGCATATTGGTAACGCTCGGCCAGCGGTCGTCTTTGATATCCTTGCACGCGTGCTGCGCACGCAATTTAAACGCGTTACCTACGTGCGCAATATCACCGATATTGACGATAAAATTAATGCCGCCGCTCTGGCCGCGAAGGTCGACATTGCGGAAATTTCTGAGCGCTATACAGCCGCTTATCATGCTGACCTTGAGGCTCTCGGAGTGTTATCGACCGATATTGAGCCTAAGGTTACAGAGCACATACCTGAAATTCACGCCATGATCGCCACGCTCATCGAGCGAGGGTGCGCTTATGTTGCGCAAGCGCATGTTTTGTTTAGTGTGGCGGCCTGCAGCGATTATGGTGCTTTAAGTAAACGGGATCTAGACGAGATGCTCGCGGGCGCGCGCGTGGATGTGGCGCCTTATAAGCGCGATGCGGGAGATTTTGTGTTGTGGAAGCCTTCACACGCAGATCAACCGGGTTGGGATAGTCCTTGGGGGCGCGGAAGACCCGGCTGGCATATTGAATGTTCAGCCATGAGTGCTAAGCACCTAGGGCAAACGATTGATATTCATGGTGGCGGGCATGATCTAGTGTTCCCGCATCACGAGAACGAGCGCGCTCAGAGTGTCTGTGCGCATGGACAACCCTATGTGCGCTATTGGGTGCACAATGGTTTTGTAAATGTAAACCAGCAAAAAATGTCCAAGTCGATTGGCAATGTTTTGCTGGTCAGAGATCTGCTTGAGCAAGCGCCGGGTGAGGCCATTCGCTATGTGTTGTTGGCGGCGCATTATCGCGCTCCGTTAGATTGGAGTGATGACGTTTTAGAGCAAGCGCAAAGTAGTTTGGATCGTCTGTATGGTGCCTTACGGTTGTTGGACGATTTAGAGTCTGAGTTCGACAGCGTTTCGCTCAGTGCGCACGAACGAGACGCGCTTATCCCCCCTGCATTTAAAGCGGCCATGCTGGATGACCTTAATACGCCGCGTGCCTTAGCCGAGTTATTTGCTTTGGCCAAGCAGGTCAATACCACTAGCGATAGGGTAGAGCGAGGTCGATTAAAAGCGTCGATGTTGGCCTGCGGCGCTTGGCTGGGTATTTTACAGCAGAACCCCGAAGATTGGTTTCAAGGTTCTGCGCAAACAAGTGCGGTTGATACGGCGAGAATCGAGCAACTGATTGCAGCGCGTAATGCGGCGAAAGGCACTAAAGACTGGTCCACGGCGGACCGGATTCGTGACGAACTGCACGCCATGGGTGTACAACTCGAGGACAGTGCGACCGGCACTAAATGGAAATTGGAGCGTTAAGACGATGAGCAACATCGCACAAATTCAGGCAGAGCTCGTGGAAGAGTTCGCCTTGTTCGAAGATTGGATGTCGCGGTATGAATACGTGATTGATTTAGGCAAAACATTGCCTGAGTTTCCCGACGAATGGAAAACCGAAGAAAATCGTATACGTGGGTGTCAGTCGCAAGTTTGGTTAAACATGCAATATGCAGACGGCGTATTGCATATTGATGGGTGTAGCGACGCCGCGATCGTATCGGGCTTAGTCGCCATTGTATTGCGCGTTTACAGTGACCAAGCCCCCGCCGATATTTTGGCTGCAAAACCCGACTTTATCGCTGATATCGGTTTTACCGATCATCTTAGTCCAACGCGGAGCAATGGTTTGCACTCAATGCTGCGCACAATTTATCAGCGCGCTGGCCAGTACTCGCAAATACTCTAGGGTGAACTGCACATTGACGAGTTGCGTTTTTGTGGCGCAGTGATCGTCGTTGTGAGTTTGAACGAATAGGAGACAGCGGCACTGTGTGTTAGCGCTGCGAGGCACTCATTGAGGGGCTACTTAAGGCGCTCTAACGCGCTATAAAATTAAACTAAATATTGGTCATGGCGTTACAATCGCCGGCTACGCAAAACTGAACCAACTCTTTAACAGACTCTAACACCATGGATACGCAGTACGCCCCGCACCTAATAGAACCCACAATGCAAAAACATTGGGACGACAGCCAAGCGTATCGGGCGCTCGAGGACGATGCCCGCGAGAAATTCTATTGCCTAGAAATGTTCCCATACCCATCGGGTAAGTTGCATATGGGGCATGTTAGAAACTATACGATTGGTGACGTCATCAGTCGTTATCAGCGCCAATTGGGTAAAAACGTTTTGCACCCAATGGGTTGGGATGCGTTCGGCCTACCGGCTGAGAATGCCGCGATTCAACATAAAACGGCACCGGCCGAGTGGACGTTGAGTAATATCGCGCACATGCGCGAGCAGCTCAAACGACTCGGTTTTAGTTACGACTGGAGTCGCGAGTCTGCCACCTGCGAGTCCGATTATTATCGGTGGGAACAGTGGTTTTTCGTGCAGTTGTACGAGCGCGGGTTGGTCTACAAAAAGGATTCTGAAGTGAACTGGGACCCCGTTGACCAAACAGTGTTAGCGAACGAGCAGGTGGTGGATGGGCGTGGTTGGCGATCGGGCGCCTTAGTGGTTAAGAAAAAAATTCCGCAATGGTTTATTAAAATCACGGCCTATGCCGAGGAACTGCTGAGCAGTTTGGACGAGCTTGATGGTTGGCCCGAGGCTGTTAAAACCATGCAGCGCAATTGGATAGGCAAATCGGTTGGCGCTGAAGTAATTTTCACCCTAGCTGAGTCGGATCCTTTGTCGGTATTCACTACTCGGCCAGATACTTTATTGGGCGTGAGCTACCTGGCGGTAGCCGCCGATCATCCACTCGCGGTGGCGGTTGCTGAACACAACCCAAAGGTACAAAGCTTTCGAGTCGACTGCCAGCAGATGTCTACACAAGAAGCTGACCTAGAGACGATGGAGAAAAAAGGGGTGCCGCTTGGTGTGTCAGCCATCCATCCAGTCACAGGCGCAGCGGTGCCGGTCTGGTGCGCTAACTTTGTACTAATGAGTTATGGCACGGGGGCGGTAATGGCAGTGCCCGCCCACGATCAACGCGACTATGAGTTCGCGGTTAAGTATGGCATTGATATAAAGCCAGTGGTGTTTCCATTGGAAGGTGAACTGGATATCAGTAGTGCGGCGTTCACAGAGTTGGGTGTGCTCAAAAATTCGGGTGAGTTTGACGGTTTAACATCCGAACAAGCCAAGGTGGCTGTGACCCAGTGGTTGAGTGAGCGTCAGCTTGGTGCTGAGAAAATCAATTATCGCCTACGGGATTGGGGCGTTTCACGTCAGCGTTATTGGGGTTGCCCGATTCCGTTCGTGTACGATCAAGACGAACAAGCGGTTCCAGCGCAAGAGTTCCCCGTTACCTTGCCAACGGATGTGGTGATGGACGGTGTTGGCTCGCCTATTAAGTCGATGTCGAGCTTTATCGATACCGTTCATCCTGTAACGGGTGCGCCTGCGCGTCGCGAAACCGACACATTCGACACTTTTTTCGAGTCTAGCTGGTACTACGCGCGATACTGCTGCCCAAATCTAGATACGGCCATGTTAGACGCCCGCGCTAATCATTGGTTGCCAGTTGACCAATATATTGGTGGCATTGAGCATGCGGTCATGCACCTACTTTATGCGCGATTTTTTCATAAGCTCATGCGCGATGTGGGACTCATCGATTCGGACGAACCGTTTAAGCGTCTATTGACCCAAGGCATGGTCACGGCCGCTACTTTTTCTCGTGACGCTCCCAATGCTAAGCGTGAATTTTTTAACGCCACCGAAGTAGACGTCGTTTTCAACGACAAAGGGGAAGTCGAAGCGGCAACCCTTAAAGTTGACGGTCAACCCGTGGTTGTGGGTGCGGTCGAGAAGATGTCTAAGTCGAAAAATAATGGCGTTGACCCGCAAACCATGATTGACAAGTACGGCGCGGATACAGTGCGATTGTTTACTATGTTTGCGGCACCGCCCGACCAGTCACTGGAATGGAATGACGACGCTATCGCGGGCGCATCGCGCTTTTTACGCCGAGTTTGGGCGGTTTTACAACGCCATAAAGCCTTGTTGGACGATTTTGGTTTTGCAGCATTTAGCGGACGCGATTTAAACCCGGCCACCAAAGCGGTGCGTCTGCATGTGCACACCTTAATTGGTCGTGCGGTGCGTGACTACGAGCGGCAACAGTTTAATACGGTAGTCGCGGCGGCCATGGAGCTGACTAATCTAATTGAAAAAACGGCGTGGCACGAGTTAGAGCAGCACGCGGACGCCGCCCTTGCCGAAGCGTTGGGTGCGCTTGTGCGTATGTTGTTGCCGATCACACCGCATCTTTGCGAGTTCGTGCTGCAGCAACTTGCCACCCCGCAAACGGCTGCTAACCTTGGTTGGTTGCAGGTAGACAGTACGGCGCTGATGCAAGATGAGATCAACTACGTCGTCCAAGTCAATGGTAAGTTGCGAGGGCAAATTTTGATCGGTGCCCAAGCGAGCCAAGACGAGATTAAAGCGGCCGCCGTTGCCGAAGAAAATGTACAACGCTTTTTGCAAGATGTGGCCGTGGTTAAAATCATTATCGTGCCAAAAAAGCTGGTGAATATCGTAGTAAAAGCGGCCAGTTAACCTAAATTACGTTTGGCGGCTCAGCGCGGGATCGATTTCTTTGACTTGTTGCAAGCCGGCTTCTTCGTTGGGAATAAGCGCTGATACGCCACCCAGACGCTAGTATTATCCGCGTGATGCGAT
>CAYGNS010000138.1:0-6422 GCA_964351295.1 uncultured Gammaproteobacteria bacterium | reverse complement strand
GGACGAACCCTGACGGCGTATTGAGCTCACATGCGCAATCCCAAGAAGGTAACCAAGCATCTGAGTTAATTGAATTTCAGATATTTCACTCTGACAATCTACACGGATTTCATGATCGCGCCAGCAGCCAGTTCAAGCTCTGGCTTAACCCTAGCGTTGGGCTAAGCCAGAATAGCAATTCACCAGACCGGGCGCCTAGTTGCGACTACCGCGTATTTATTCCGCTCACGCATATTGTCAAGGAAATGCCCGAAGCGGCTGACCCGCTAGTGTTAGATCAACTAAGAGTCGATTTTCCGAGCGATACGAGTTTACGGTGGACGATCTGTGATACTTGGCTGGTGCCTTTCGCGAACCTTTCGGCGGAAGTCGAACATCAGCCAACGTTACTTCACCATCAGCGTCTTGATCGGGCCTCCGGTTTGACATTACTGAAGGGCACATTGACCAACTTACTGCGAGACTGGCCATTTGTACTAGCGCTGCTGGTGCTCTTGCTGTTAACCGTCTGGCGAACACGGCTCGCGGTAAAGCGATAGTCACCTACGCGGATAAAACTAAGTCGACGGCAAAGCTACAGGGGTTTTCGCTACAGGGGTTTTCGCTACAGGGATTTTCGCGACAGGGGGCGCTACAAGGTTTGTCGATACAACGCAGTGATGCGTTCGAAGAAATACAATAGTTCGGGAGTAAAGCGATCTAAACTGGGACTGTCTATATCCAACACCCCACTACACTCGTCAGCATAGAAAGGCACCACAATCTCGCTACGACTCGCCGCATCACACGCGATATGTCCTGCAAAATTCAGAACGTCGTTAACCATAAGCGACTCGCCACCATTAAACGCTTTGCCGCAAACGCCGTTACCCAATTTGATTCGGGTACAGGCGAGTTGCCCCTGAAATGGACCCAGCACTAACTCATCAGCACGCAAAAAATAAAAGCCGGCCCAGTTCAGGTCACTGATGTTGTGGTAGATCAGGGAACTCAAGTTCGCTGCATTGGCGATGTAATCTGATTCAGACTCTAAAACCGCAGCGGCTTGTTGCAACAGGCGTTCGAGCCCAGCAGGGCTCAGATCGGCGACTGAGCGGCCGCCGGCAAGTGATTCACTGTCGAGTGAGAATGACATAGCGTATTCAATGAAATTAGTGGGCTAAATTGCGATGGCGTGCACGTTAGCAGCCCGTCCTAGATAGGCTGCTGATTATACGACAAGTGTGTCAACGATCTCTAAATGCATAGCCTTTAAGTTCGCCAGAAATTCGTAACTCCAAGCATCAGCACGAGTAAAAGCCGCCACATTTGGGCCAGATTGCTCAGTGTGAGTTTGCGTTGATCGCCCCAATGACGGATCTGGAGTATGACTGCGCAACTCATCCACCACCGCGCAGGTCCGTCGAGCGATGGCGGCTGCCGAGTCAACAATGGTGCGAACGGTCGGTTCATCGCCTAAAACCTGTTCGATTTCGAGTCGAAGCAGCGGAAAATGCGTGCACGCAAGCACAACGGTATCAATTGTTGGATCGTCTTTTATCGGTTTGAGGATCGTCGCAAGTTCTTGCAAATCAACCGATTCGCCACGCAATTTAGCTTCGGCCATACGCACCATAGTAGGCGCCGCAAGCAGATCCACCTTACACCCTTGTGCAAAGTCCGCGATAAGTTGATGGGTATAGTCCCTAGCCACTGTAGCAGGCGTGGCGAGTACCGCTATATGGTGCGTCTTGGTGATCAGAGCCGCTGGCTTAATGGCCGGCACCACACCAATAAAGCGAGTGGCAAAGCTACCGCGCAAGGATTCTAAAGCAAGCGTGCTTGCGGTATTGCAGGCGACAATAATGATATCGGGTGAATAGTGTTCAATGATCGAGGCGCTAACCTGATGCACCCTGTGCAACAACTCACTGGCTGATTTGGTACCGTAGGGGAATGCTTCATTGTCGCTTAAAAAAACGTACTGTACCGATGGTAGTACAGCCCAAACGGCTTGATAGATCGACAATCCGCCAACCCCAGAATCGTAGATAACTATTCGCATTTATAATGCACTTACAGGGTCTTTAAACGCCCCGCATGAGTTTTAAACAGCGGCTAGCATCTGCTGCACGTATGTCCCCACGCCCTCTTCTACAGTCGCAAAGGGCGCATTATAGTCACAGAGCATAGTGAGCTTAGACAAATCAGCCTGAGTATAACTTTGGTACTTGCCTTTGAGAGCCTCAGGAAACGCGATGTACTCAATCTTACCCTGCGCTACCCACTCAGCTGTACTCAATTGCTGTGCTTCGAGCGTATTGAGTACGGTCGTCGCCACATCATTAAATGATTGAGCCCTACCCGTACCCACGTTAAATATGCCGCCATCCTCGGGGTGCTCGAGAAAATGCAGGTTTACCTTGACCACGTCGTCAATCCAGACAAAGTCACGTAACTGCTCACCATCAGCATAGCCGTCGGAACCCGCAAAGAGTTTAACTTTGCCATTTTCTTGATACTGATTAAAAAAATGGTACGCCACCGAAGCCATGCGACCCTTGTGCTGCTCCCCAGCTCCGTACACATTAAAATATCGAAGACCGACCACCTGCGCTTCAGACGCCGAGCGATTGCGACGTACATATCGATCAAACAACAGCTTTGAGTAAGCATAGGCATTCAAGGCTTGTTCGCATTCTGGCTCTTCTTTAAAGACAGAACCGCCCCCATACACGGAAGCCGAAGATGCATAGATAAAAGGAATACTGTTGTTGCCGCAGTAATGAAACAGCGACTTGGAGTACTCATAATTGACTTCCATGATGTAGCGGCCATCCGTTTCCATCGTGTCAGAACAGGCACCTTGATGGTAAATAGCGGTGGGCCCACCGAACTCCATACCTTGCTCGATGCACTTTATGAATTCGCTTCGATCCATATAGTCTTGGATGTCGCAGGATTCGATGTTACGTATTTTATTCCCATCGCTTAAATCATCCACGATCAGAATGTTATTCAGGCCACGCTTGTTTAAACCCTTTACAAGGTTTGCGCCAATAAATCCCGCGCCTCCAGTTACGATAATCATAGTCGTCTAGCCTCTAATGTTTCTCATTTATTCGTGCCACTACTTCATCGATGCTCGCCACCGCCGTGCCCAGCTTACCGACCACTATACTGGCCACCACGTTCGCCAAGTCCAAACTGGCTTGCGCAGACATGCCAATGGCATGCGCCAGTGCCATCAACGCGATAACCGTATCCCCCGCGCCACTTACATCAAACACCTCAAGAGCGATCGCTGGAGAATCCACTTTGTGGTTATTTTGAGTAATGAGGCTCATCCCTTTTTCGCTACGCGTTACGAGTAAGCTATCGATCTGCAAATCTTGCTTGAGCTTAATCGCCTTGGCAGTAAAGTCATCTTCGTCACGCACTTTACCCACTACAGCCTCAAACTCCTTCATATTGGGTGTAAGCAGACTTGCACCCGCATAACGGGTGTAATCATCGCCTTTAGGATCAATAATGACCGGCACTTGGACCGCGCGCGCTTGCTTGATCATGGCCGCTACGTGCGTTAAACCACCTTTACCATAGTCGGACAAGACCACCACATCGGCGTTAGGCAAGCTAGTACGATAATCATCCAAACTACGTGCAAGCACTTCATCCGTTGGCGCTTGATCAAAGTCAGCACGCAATAATTGCTGGTTTTGCGCGATCATGCGCAATTTAACGATCGTCTTAATGTGTGTGTCTACGAACAAGTTTGCGCGCACATGATTGCTTTCAATAATGCTGCGTATCTGTCGGCCTGCACTGTCATCACCAATCACCGAAAGTAGCTCGCAAGCCGCGCCGAGCGCTGTAATATTATGGGCAACATTGGCCGCACCACCCGCGCGAAATTCTTCAGTGTGCACAGCAAGCACGGGCACCGGCGCTTCGGGGGATATGCGATGTACATCGCCAAACCAATATCGATCGAGCATCACATCGCCCACGACTAAAGCTCGAACGTGCTGAAAGCTAGTGGGCGATATTAGTTTGTGCAGTAACTCAGACATAAGTAACGCGGCAAGCGGTAGTGAATTGTTAGTGCTCTAACAATTTAAGATTAGAGCGACCAATGCCGTAGTAACGAAGGCCCAACTCGGCTAACAACTCGGGGTCGTAGATATTGCGGCCATCAAAAATGGTGCGCTCCGACAGCTCCGCATGCAGACGTTCAAAATCAGGACTGCGAAACTCTTTCCATTCTGTTATCACGACTAACGCAGTGGCGGCTTTGGTGGCGGCATACATATCATCCACCAACTTTAAACGCCCCGTCGCTAATGCTTCGTGAGAGGCAAAACAATGCCCTGCCTCCCCTTTCGCGACGGGGTCATAAGCAAGCACCCGCGCGCCACGCTCTAACAGTCCATTGATAACAATCACGCTCGGCGCTTCACGCATATCGTCCGTATTGGGTTTGAATGAAAGGCCCCATATCGCAAACGTTTTGTCGGAAAGATCTTGAGTCGCAAAATGCGCGTCAATTTTGTTTAATAAAACATACTTCTGATCTTGATTAACGGCCTCAACGGCGTCGAGTATGCGGGCCGAATAACCCTGTTGGCGGGCCGTTCTGTGCAATGCTTGGACATCTTTGGGGAAACATGAACCGCCGTAGCCACATCCAGGATAGATAAAGTGGTACCCAATGCGTGGATCGGAACCAATACCTTGACGCACTAGCTCAATATCAGCATTTAGGCGCTCGGCGAGATTAGATAGTTCGTTCATAAACGAGATCTTGGTTGCCAGCATTGCGTTCGCGGCATATTTGGTGAGCTCCGCGGAGGCTATATCCATGACCAACATGCGTTCATGGTTGCGGTTAAACGGCGCATACAGGGTGCGCATCAGCGCCACCGCTCGATCGTCATCGGCGCCGATCACTATACGATCAGGCTTCATAAAATCTTCAATGGCTGCTCCATCTTTCAAAAACTCGGGATTGGAAGCAACACTAAACTCTTGCTGCACACCTCGCTGGTCGAGTTCCTCTTGTATCGCTTGCCGAACGCGCTCTGAAGTGCCTACTGGTACAGTCGACTTGGTAACCACCACACGGAAATCATTAAGCGTCTGACCAATTGCGCGAGCCACCGCCAACACGTGCGACAAATCGGCCGAACCGTCTTCATCAGGTGGTGTACCCACGGCTATAAAAATAACCTTTGAATGACGAACGGCTTCGGCAATACTCGTGGTGAAATGCAGGCGTCCTTGGCTAGTGTTAGACGCGACCAAGCGCTCTAAGCCAGGTTCAAAAATAGGAATCTCGCCCGCGAGCAATCGATCAATTTTGTTCTGATCTTTATCAACGCACAAAACTTGATTACCAACATCAGCGAAACATGTACCTGTAACTAAACCAACATAGCCAGTACCAATAATGGATAAATTCATTTAACTATACTTGAATGAGTGAATGCCTTAATGAGCCCGACCGCGGGGGACACCCGTGGTAAGGAGCGAACCCGACAAACCAAGTCACGGCATAGAGGCTTTAAAAAAATAGCCCAAATCCAATGAAAATTGGCGATCTAAAGCTTGCTAAGAATGGATCGAATGATAGTCTAATTTGTCGAACGAGTCACAAAGAATGCCTGCAGAACTCCCCCTAATGCACCATCTAACAGGCTTTTAGCGCGCATTAAAACCGCTACTGACAGTCCCAACGCAGGGTCGTAACCAAGCAGTACAAATATACTGGCATAGGCAAACTCCATAAGCCCAATGTTACCAAACGAGAAAGGAATGTTCATAATCAGCATTATGATGGGCGTGGCCACCAGAGCGTCGATGAAACTTACATCCAGACTAAATACGCTGGCCGTCAGAAAAATATTGAGCGCGGCTAAAAAATAAAATACCGCCGAATTAACGAAGGCATACAGCAATGCCGCAGGTGAATTTCGGTAACCGTTGACGGCATCCATCACTTGATCAAGTTTGGTCAATACGCGGTCAGCTTTATCGGTACGGGACTGCACCAACTGTTTCAAACGCGCGTAAGGTCGTGGGTCGAGTACTCCCCAAGCGATGCCCCCCAAAAGCAGCGCAAAAAAACCAAGGCTTACCATAACGAAGTCTACGTTAAACACCGAGAGCTGAACGAAAGTGGCTACTGCGGCAAACACTAATAAAGTTAAGATGCCAGTAAACCGCTCTACAAACACCGAAGCCAGCGCGAGAGGCTGATTTTCAATATGCTTGCCCAGTTGGTAAGAGCGCACTACGTCACCACCGACGCTGGTGGGCAGAAAAATGTTATAGAACTGTCCTATTAAGTAATAACTAAACACCCGAAAATACGCAATGTCGCGGTGCTTGGCGGTCACTAGCATGTACCATTTAAGCGAGCTGCTCATATTGACCAGCACCCC
>CAYGNS010000137.1:0-6430 GCA_964351295.1 uncultured Gammaproteobacteria bacterium | reverse complement strand
CAACATGACACGCGCCATTTTCACCTTAACGATTACTTGCCTCCTTTTTTCCAGCCAAGCACTGTCAGTAAACCAACCATACCCACAAACAGAGGAAGAGCTCTGGGAAGAGATTGGCAAACTTAACTTCCAAGAAAACCCGCGAATTTATCATCTCGCAGGGATGAACCAGAGCTTTGATCTACCCCAAGGATGGCTGTTTCTGGAAGAGGGTGATGCTCAACGGTTTATGTTCCTTATGAACGGTGCTAGCTATGATGAGGTTAACGCGGTTTCATTGAATAGTGAGACAGACGACATGGTCGCTCTGACCTATTTCGAATCAGGATATGTAGAAGACTCTGATTGGAGCAAACTAGATCCTGAGGAACTACTCGAAGGAATCATTGAAGGCAATGAAGAGGCGAACAGAGAGCGCCTCCAAAACAACGTCTCACCCATCCATGTTCGAGGGTGGATAGAGGAACCGACTTACGACACGAATAAAAGGACAGTGCACTGGATCATTGAGGCCGAAATCGATGGGACGAGCCTTCTGAACGCAGTAGCACTAAAGCTTGGCAGGCATGGGTTTATGCAATTGGTTTGGGTTCCCTCCGCAGAGCAGCCTCAAAACGACGGTCAAAACTACTTAAACTTCGCGGTTGAACAGCACTCCTTTGATCAAGGGTTTGCATACGACGATTTCTCGACGGGCGATAAGTTGGCGGGAATCGGATTGGCATCGCTCGTAGCGGCCACCGCCGGATCAAAGAATGGTAAGGGCGTTGCAGCAGGGCTCATGGCTACTTTACTTTTTCTGGCAAAGAAATTTTGGGTTATTGTGTTGGTGCCATTTGTGTTCTTGAAAAAATTCATCACAAGAAGTAAAAGTTAGTGATTGGAATTATCTTGCTCTTTAGACAGCGATCGAATTCGCGGTCCACACCATGCAGTGCATAAATCGTATCTGGCATGTAACACCGCCATCTGTAGTCAGACAGAGGCTATAGGGTGGCGCAAGGGAACCTCGAGAAGACATCGAGGACTACAGGGTGATCGATGTAAGGATTTGCGAACTACACGCGTTGTTCGGCACTGAAGCGAGCTTTGCCATCAGAAATATTTTTGATGACGACCCGCGCGAACCTATCTCAAGCACGCTGATCGAAGATTACCCCGTGTATGGAAGAACGGCAGACCTCCCGATAACTCGCCGCTTCTAAATGGACATTTTTTCCACAGGACAGGGCCTAACCACGGTCGCTATGATTGTAGCGGTCGTGGGGCTTTGGGCGGCTAACCCAAGAGTTTGGGTTGGCCTTTATGCAACAGCAATCGCTATCGCGCTCTATACAGGCTCAATAACACCGGTTGCGCTGGTTTCGCTGAGCTTGTTTGGATGGCTAATCTATGTTTATACCCTAGACAACAAGTATTCAGTGGCGGCGTTCGGCGCCGCCATGATTGTTGGAACACTGTTTGGTCTGCATGTTCTCCCGGGCTTTAATAATCTGCAGTACATATCGGATTACAGACTCAACGAGACCACTGCGGCCTTTTCAGTTTGGTTCAACTACAACAAGGTCTCAGTAGGCATACTGATCTTCGGGATCATTTTTCATAAGCATCTGATACGCAGCTTTTCTGACCTTGGCGTCATGTGCAAAGCCATGTTCCCTGTAGTCGCGATCGGCTTGCCGCTGGTTTACGCTATTGGCTTGATGCTCGGTTATACCGATGTTGATTGGACGCCGTCAGCGGTATTCATTCCCTGGGCAATCAAGAATCTGTTTTTCACTGTTCTAGCAGAAGAAGCGTTTTTTCGAGGCTTAATTCAGCGGCAGCTCGCTGCAACTATAAACTCCAAGCATGCAGCGATCCTTGCAATATTAATTGGGGGCGTTTTGTTTGGTGTGGCGCACTTTGGGGGAGGGGTCTACTACGTGCTGTTAGCATCAGTAGCAGGCTGTGTTTATGGTTACGCCTATCATGTCACTGGTAGAATTGAGGCGGCTATCCTCACCCACTTCCTGCTCAACGCAGGGCACTTTCTGTTTTTTAGTTATCCGTATTTGGCATAGCGAAATACAGACTAGGGTCCGCCCCTTTGGACTCTAAGTTCTCGAAAACAGGTTCTTGCGCGCGAGCCAGTTCACACTTTTAGACAATATTGAAGGGCTTCGGCAGTGCCGACTATCTTAATGTGGCGGTAGGTGTTGGAGTAGGACTGTTTCCTTGTCCGTGCAAAAGCCGACAGCCGGACAAAAACTCTTTAATCACAATCGTTTGACGTTCACCCCTTACGAGTGAATTGTAAAACTCAATCATTTTAGTGTTGTATTCGAGATTCTTGGCAGCAGGGATTGTGATGATTGGCAGGCCATTGGCTAACCGCGCACCATTCATTAAATATTGACCAGCTCTTTTGTTGCCATCATGAAAAAACTGCGCCTCAGCACAGGTCAAAAATAGATCATAAGCAGCATCATCCTTATCATCACTCGCCTCGTATCGATTGACCATTTGATCAAACAGAGCATCGAGCAGATGATGGTCAGGCGGCAAGTAAGCTGTTCCTGATATGCTAACCCTCGAATCTCTAAAAGCTCCCCAGTATATCGCCTCTTTGCGTGCGTACAGGTTGTGAGTAGATTCGATTATAGAGCGACTAACAGTAAATCTTCCTGACTCGACCAGCAAGAACAACTGATTCCAGCCGGATTTAATATTCAGGACTTGTTCGGCGTCCTCTATTTTGTGTCCGCCGACTGTTATGCCATCGATTAGAGTTTTCACTTGGGGAAACGTCATCGGGTTTCCATCATGTGACGTCATATTGTAGACCAGGTCTGCAATCACTTTCTTGGCGTCGGCGAGGACTCTTTGCTGGTTCGAGATTGTCATCAGGATGTAGTTCGATTAGAAATCAGGGGTCACGTTGTCAGCGGCATATTAAAATGAGTTTAAGGTCGTCACGTTACTTGTGCGCAATATTACTGGATTTAGCCTCGGCATGTTTATCTAGTACTTCTCAAGGTCTAAGACGGCAAAGATGTGACAACAGACACTCAACGCTATGAATGCAAGGCTACATTGGGCGAAACACCTCGGCTTTAGGCGAAGGTGCTTGTTCGTGAAGCGTGTCTTTATTGGATAGACAGGCTTGCGAAACCAACGCATCATTGCGCGCACTCAAATACTCGCCGACCGTGACATAGTGAAGCATCTTAGGACGGCCATGGCGCAAGTATTCCTCGATTGACATATCCATTGACGCCTGACGATCGGAATATCCGGGATAATAAAACGTCCAATCGGACTGTCCCTTTTCCTGCACCTTGATAAAACTGTCCACCCAAGGCTTTGTTTCGAGCGGGCTGACCGACACTATTGAGACGATGACAACCGTATCGCCGTTCTTGCGGTTTAAGGTTTTTTCATATCTCACTTTAATACTCCATCGAGCGCATATTTAGCCAAAATTGAGCTTTACTGTATGACCGAGCAAGCCGATTTGGAAGGCTTAAAACAAAATGCCGACTGAGAATGAGGTTTCGTCAGGCATCCGAAAGCAGCCTAGAGCGACAGGAGCACGGACATCATAATGCTTCAAGGGTGTCGCTATTTATGATTAGTTATTTGCGGCAAAAACACGTCATAGCCGCCCTTAGCAGATTTGCGCTACGGGTCATTCAATCTCGGTAAACGAAGAATCATTAAGCCTCCAAACAAGCAATAGGAGAGCAATAATGACTACCATCCCCGAAACCAGCCAGTTCGATATTCAACGGGAACTGGCACACTACTCAACCAAGGTGTCAGCGCCATTAAAGCATCTTTACGACAACAACTGGTTGAGCCTCGATGACCTTACCCACATTTTAAAAGTGGGTGAGCTTAATCGTTACCCCAGTACGCTATTAGGCTTTGCGACGATATATGTGGCGGCCGTAAACAGCCATCTTCCTATTAAGGATGCGATTAACATGGCGCATACGCTCAAACGGCGCTTTAATATGGCGTGGTCGGCTAATCGTATAAAGGAAGAGCACAATAGGTTCTCCCGAATGATGACCCTCAAAGCTCTGGCGGGCAGTCGCAAGATTTATAATGTAGAGCCGATCGCTAGAGAGTGTAATCGCAACTTCCCAGGCTACTGGATTACCAGCAGCCGTCGCCTTGGCATGGAAGGGTTACGCCAGCGCCATTGTGTCGCAAGCTACGCCACGAAGATTGAGTCCCTTGAGTGTGCCATCGCTTCTCTGTTCATTAACCAAGTTCGTTGGACGGTCGAAGTAAAACAATCGTGGCATGATCCCGACAAGCTCATCATCAATCAGATGCAATCTCGTATGGGAGTTCGCGCCGATGAAGCAACGCGCAAAATCGCCTATGACTTGCTGGGCATCGAAATGCCTCCAAAACCAGAGCAACGGGTTGGTTTGAATGATCGAGAGAGCACCGATACAACTCAGCTCATGCAGAGCATCTACCACGCTTGTGTGGCGCGAGGCGTGCAAGATGTCGGTATTTCGTTCTATGGCGGGGGCGATTCAGGCGAATTTCATGCGCCTATCTTTAATCCAACCCTTACGCAAGAGCAGGACTCTGGGGCTAACATCCCTCTTACGCGAAGAGAGAAGCGTTACGTGGAAGGGCGTTGGGTCAGCATTGAGACAACGAACGTGGTTTCTTTGTCCGATGCTGTCGAAGCGTTAGCAGAGATCATGGTGTCGAATACAGGCGTAGATTGGTATAACAACGATGGTGGCGACGGCAATGTCGTATTTAATATCCAGGAAGCCCAGCTTGGACTTGACGTGTGCTACAACGTGATCGAAAGAGAAATTGGGGCAAGCGAGGTCTATGACTTGCTCACGGGTGAAGCCGCCTAGAGAGTGTTAGACCGTGAGAATAGCCGCCCAGCAATGGTGCGGCTATTTTACGTTATCGGTTCGGCTTTCTCGGCGATGCAGCCAAACTCATGTCTCCAAACCAATAAAGGAGACACCCATGAGCTTCCCTGATTCCTGTGCGTTGATTGACATCAACGACGAGTTATCGCATTACCCCAATAAGGTCGCAGACCCGTTTTCCCGCCTTCTCTATAAAGGCGTGCTAACAGAAGGCGATGCCCAAATTATCTTGGGCGCAGGCAAAACCTGTGATCGCCCGACCACGCTATTAGGCTTCGCCTGCATTTTCATGGCAAGCGGGGCGCAGCAAGAACGCATCCGAGAGGGGGTGAACGCGGCGTTGTTTTTGAAGGCTCGCCTTGATCTCGGTTGGGAGAAGCAAAAGCTCCTAGGCGCGATTGACCGCTTGGTACGTCGGGCGCGACTGACTCAGATAGCCCACAGCGATGCACCTTTGGATATAGAACAAATCACGTCCCGTATTGAGCAACCGATTCAAGGGGAGTGGATCAGATCCCGTTTACGCCTTGGCATAGAGGAGATGCGCCAGCGACAAACCTTACACGGTCGAGCCGAAGCGTTTGCCTCGGTCATTGTGGATCGCACCCGATGGACAGTAGGGCTAAGTTATTACCCACATACAAACGCGCCCATGATGGCAGTAGCGGTAACTCGCTCTAACAAGACACTCAACAACACGCTTGTCGAGCGACTTTGTGCGGCGCTCAATCTGCCATTACGCGCAACGAGACACCTTGACTGGGGGCACGAGCGGCGCACGGTCGATGAGGATTTTGAGCTGTTAAGAGCCATAGTCAGTCGCGCTAAGAAGAGCGGGATAACTCGCATCGAGACCAAGTTTTATGGCGATTACGACGAAGGGCTTATTGAAGAGGCTGAGATGACCCTGCGTGATTCGCATGCGTCGATCACCCACAATTCAGTGCCCTGCAAAATCCGTCAGAGCACTATCCACCAGGTCAGTGAAGGGCTCGAAATCGTTGAATCACTAGACGAGCTTACGATCAGTGATGCAATGAAGGAGCTGGTCAACACAATGGGTGAGCGGAGCATGGTCTACTGGGCAGGCAATGATTATTCGGGCGGGGAAATCACGCTCTGTGTGAATGCAGGTTTGGTGTGCGTCACCGTCTGGGAGTCAGAAGACGACGAGTTTAATGTGACCTGCCAGCGATTCGATATGCAAACGGGCGAGTTAATACAGCCTGGTTTAACCCAAACAGGCTAGGCGATTTGCGCGGCGACTCACCAAAAACCCGCGCAGCTCCCATCCTAGAGCCTAGACACCGTTACGAGGAATCATCATGTCATACACGTTACCCCCATCTTCCGAAGCACTCTATTCTGAGTTGCAGCATTACGCGCCTGCGGTGCGTGAACCACTGGCGCATTTATTAAAAGAGGAGTGGGCTGACCCTAGTCATATCATCGCCATCTTATTGGCGGGCAAAATAAGCGGGTACACCAGCCAACTCTTACCGTTCGTCTGTACTTACTATGCTCATCTAAAG
>CAYGNS010000136.1:0-6452 GCA_964351295.1 uncultured Gammaproteobacteria bacterium | reverse complement strand
CCCAGGACCACTTGTTGGGTCAGCGTTAAACCAAAAGCTCAGCAGATCGCGACTTCCCAAAGAGTTGAAGCCACCACTGCGAAAGCCAACGCCGTAACTGGTGTACACATTCAAATTCTCTTGTGGTTGCCAATTGAGCGTTACTTTGGGTTGTAGCTGGTCAAAGTCTGCGGAGCGGCCAGGTATGCCACCAGGATTGGTGGTCAAGCCTGGGTTAATCGGGCCTGGTTGAAAGTTCGCGTCTAAGGTGTTCACATTCAAGCCAGAGGCTCTTACGTTTGGCACTTTGTTGTCTACTTCACGATCTTCGCGGTCATAGCGCAATGCTAAGGCCAACTCTAGCGTGTCGCTGATGTCGTATTCCAACTGCCCAAATACGGCAAATACATCCGTATTAAACTCGTCCCAGAACAGCAGGTCGGTTGGGTTGGGGCCATTGGGGCCTACATAAGGTTGGCGTAAAAATCCCTGACCCGTATCGGCACCGTAAGCGACTACAACTTCACGTTCAATTGAAGTGGTATAAGCGCCCGCTGACCAACGTAGTTCCGCGTCTTGTGGGCTCGCAAACCGAACTTCAGCACTCACGTCTTTCTGGTTACGTTCTTGGTACTGATAGCCGTCGCAACGTGTGGGTGTGTAAGGGCCGTAAACACCTTGAAAATCAGCGCCCGGTGGTAGCACGCCAAACGGTTGAAACGGTTGGCCGAATAAATCCGTACGCGTAAAGCTGTTTAACGTGGCGCGATCCGCTTGGCAACCTGCGGTTAACTCGTAGCCGTAGAAGGTAGCACTCGTACCATCAGACAATAAATACTCGTCTAGGTCGTTGTAGGTAAGGTTGGCTGTCCAATCACCGTAGTCGGTGGAGTGGTCAAGCTTGGCTGAGAAATCGAACGTTTCTTGTTCGTTTTCGCCTGGCACGTTAAACGCGTACGTAAACTCGTTGGTGTTTACATTTGAGTTGAAGGCGGGGCTGCCAAAAATGCTCACGAAGGCCGGAATCGCAACGGCGGCGTTAAAGTTAATAGCACCGCCCTCAACTTTAGACATGCCTGCTTTTAAATCGAGCGAGGTGGTGTCGCTGATGTCCCAAATTAAGCGAACTCGACCCGTGTCGTCTTGCAAGAAATCCACGCTGTTGTCGCCAGTTAAAGCGTTCTCGTAGAAGCCATCGGTCTCGCGATGCGCATAGGTAACACTCGCTTTAACGTTGTCGCTTAAGGGAGTTGAATAGCTTACCGATGCTTTAGTCGTGCCTTGAGTGCCTAAACCTAAAGACACTTTGCCTTCTGGCTCATCGCCCGGCAGTTTAGTCGTTACTAGAATGGCACCCGCGACCGCATTACGACCATACAATGCGCCTTGTGGACCTTTGAGCACCTCAATCTGCTCGATGTCTACAAGTTCTTCGTTAAAGCTGTTGGGGTTCGTGTTCAGCACGCCGTCAACCACATAAGCAAACGTGGATTCCGCGTCACGCGTTGACACAATCCCGCGAATGCTCACTTGCGTGTCGCCCACGTTAGCCGTATCCACAATGTTCACATTGGGCATAAGACCGATAAAGTCGGCGGGCCGTTCGATGCCGGCTTGTTCAATCGTTTGCGCGGTAAACGCTTTGATTGCAATGGGCACTTCTTGTAGGCTCTCCGAGCGTTTACGCGCGGTGACTACAATCTCCTCGAGCTCCGCCGCGTGCGCCGCAGGCAAAGCCAAAGGTAGACCGTGCACGCCTATCGCTAGGCTCACGGCAAGGCTTAACTTTCTCATAGTTCTATCCTCTCTCACCTTCGTGAGTTCTTGTTGTTAAAGTTATTCTGCTTCATACAACTTCAGTTAATTGTAGGCTCGCGCCAAAGAAGTTGTCGGCGCTAAAATCCACAACGCGCCAATTGTCCAACCCACTGCGCACTGCCGAGGTTGGTGGTATCCCAGCAGCAATACAACATTGCACTTGCTGCTCAAGATGATCGGTCTGTAACGACATTAAAAAGAAACCTTCGCCGTGCTCCGCAAGATGCTGGGCGGGAATGCCTAACTCATCTAGCGGTTGCACTAACACCAACCATGTATCGCCGAGCTTCACTTTGGCGGTTTTAACGCCTCGCTCAGTCAGTTCAGCGATGTCGAATTGCGCCCCGTCTAATAAAGCCCCATAACGCGCAATTGCGGCATCCAGATCCCGAACCAAGAAATTAATATGATGTATTCCAGTGATCATGCCGCTGATAGGCTAAAGATTAATACGCCATTTGTTATATGTATATGTCTTTATACCTAATAATAGGCTAAAAAAGTAAAAAAGATGTCAATGCGGTGAGAAGTTGCTCTGGTGGGGTGCCGATGGCGTAGCTAGAACTTGACCCGAAATAGCTTTATAGCTGATACAGGGCACGGCAAGCTCAGCGGATGACCGGTCGCTTGCACGGCGAGACGGAAAGGAATTGGAATTGAATATGAAATTGCTTGGCCGCAGAGACTACTGTGTCGCCTTTGGACGGGATAAGATTCGGGAAAGTGCCGTGATACTGCCCAGAATGACCCCGACCAAATGCGCTTCCGATAGAACAAGAGTTCCACCGAGATAGCTGTCAAGACCAACTAGGCGCTCTAGCGTTTCAACCGCGACCTTTAGCCAAACTAATCCAAAACCAACCCAATAGAGTTTGCTGGTCTGTAATGCGTTTTTTGCGAGATAGTGAATCGTCAGAGCGTGTAAAACACCCGACAAGCCGTTATACCATTCAATATAGGGGAAAAAGACGAGAAGACCGAGGCTAATAAATGACGTGAAAAACAGACAATATAGTAGTAATTCTCTAAGACGCTCCTTTGCAAAAAGTGTGGCATAAAGCAGCACACTGGCTACAAGATTCAGCCACAAATGAGCACTATTAGAATGCACAAAGTGGCCGCTCCAAATTCGCCATACTTCCCCAATCAGTATGGCGCCGCGACTATAGTCTAGCTGCTCAGAGCAGAGCTGCAGCGCCAAAATACCGATCAAAAACAAGGAAAAACTAAAAACCCAATTAGCTTTACTCCTAGTAGCTCTCAGCACAAATACTAGCGATGTTCTTTTATTTTGCTAGCAAGCGAGTGCCTGAACCGAACTAAGGTTAATCCTATAAGCAATAGAACCAAAGGCCATGGCATTGCTCCACTGCCACCATAGCCTTCTCTATGAGAAACCTCTACGCTACCATCCGTTGAAATTCTTTCTTTAAATCGATCAAGTTCAATTGCTAAGTTTTCTGTCATATCCGCCATCGCTGCTTCAAACCCTTTTTCCCGAAGCTCTCGATTGACGCTCCCGACCTCTACTAACGTCGAGGATTGCTTGATATCGCTCACGCCTGGAGCACGAAAGAGCATCTTCTGCGATCTAACATCGAACACCGCTGTGTCGACAAAGGTGGTTGTTTGATTTTGATTGCCACGGATTACGTAAGCTCCAACAATTGTCCAGTACAGAAGCGCACTATTTCGTTCAGAGCTAACGGCAACCTGGTCATACGAGACGAGTGCGACAACGTCTAATCCATAGAGTCGCGCAAGTTGACCAATTCCGTCAAATCCCTTGCTCGAGCGCATATAGGTTTCTGGAACAATGGATATTTCCTTAACATAGTCGAGTCCAATAAATTTGGTTCTGACCTGTTCTAAGAGCTCAGTTTTTTTAGCTTCTGGTAGGCCAGATGAACTGGGATAGTTTGGGGGAACAAAAGCAAGCCCCACTGTAATCGGTAGCTGGAGATGAGGTTTGGTCTCTTCATACTGTGGAGGTACTTGACCGTCGGGATAAAGGAAGTCTACTAGGCTGCTTGATACACCTCGTCGCCCATCAAATCCCGAGAAGGATGAGCATGATGTTAGGAATACCACGAATAGAACTGAAGCCACAATTTTGAGCATAATTTCTCCTAATTCACCAAATCTTTTTTGATTCAAGTATTTTGTCATAAACCCATAGTGTCGCGACCACAATTTGCTTAACTTTGCCCATGTTGGTCCTTTAGGTGAGAGTATTTCATTGTCACTCGCCATTGTTACGCGCTAAATCCATCGCACAGAATTAGTCCCATGTTGATGTTGACTACCACAGTTGTTCGTTAGACCGAACTGAATACGAAACCGATAAGGGACAATAAGATTAAAAGTTCAGACGCAAAACTCCAGACAGCAACGAGGGAGCTGGGGATGTTGCGCTTGGTCTAATAGGCTACAGTAATCCAGTAACAACGAGTCCAAATCTAGGGACTTGCTTCTTCATACGCAAAGGGCAAAACGGCGCTGTTATTGATTTGCCTTTGGCTACGAATCAGGTTGTACTAAGCAGTAACTCTTTTAACACCCTTAATGCTTGTACGGATTAAAGTTCAACCTACCGGACGGTAAGTTGGTATGAAATTTAGACGATTAGGCCAACACTTCACGGAAAATCGCATTTAAACGTTCGCTGGCGATCTCGCCCGTGTCGAGATCGGGGCGGCCTTGGCCGATGAACGCCTCACCATGGCGGTCGAGTTCGTCTTTAATGAATTGGTTGATCGCTGGAATCGGCTCGCCCATCCCTGATTCTGGAAGACTTTGTTTTATCGTGAGCAACTGTTCAATCGCCGGAACTAAGGTACTTGGCGCGACTGTTTGCACCAAACGATTGAATTCGATGGGTGGTGGCGCTTGGAATTGCTCGAGGTAGCGAATCGCGAGCAAGGGGCGCAATACATAAAAATATTTTTTGAGCTTAACCCTATCCTTAAACAGATACTCGCGGGCATTGCGGCGCGCCATATGGCTGTAGTGAAAACATAAAGCGGTTTGATTGATGGCCTGCGGTGCGAGTTCGGCGAGATAACGCCTTAATGGGCCGCGTTCAATGTAGCGAATGGGGCTCACTAGCCATTCTAATAAGGCGCCATTACTGCGGGTGAACAAGTGCAGAGCTTTACGCAGATCCCAACCACTGCAATCAATGTCTCCGACGATCGGGTACTCGATTACATCGCGGCGAGTGTGTACATCAAACGAAAAATACCAGTCTCGAGGGTGCGCATAGATAAAGCGTACATCGTAGTCAGAATCGGGTGACGCAAAGCCCCAGGCTCGACTGCCCGACTCACAAGCAAACAGAACGGTTACGTCATGCTCGGCTTCGGCCGCACTGAGTTGGGCTAGTATCTGTTGATGAACGCGCGAGTCTATCATCGCGCGATCATCGCAGATGTGGGTGTCTTACACCAGTGAGGGCAAACCCAGAGCCGCTGGCTTGGGATGCCCGATGCTCGGTTTAAGTGATGGGAACTAGGGTGATTTCAACCCGACGATTTATCTGACGACCTTCTTCTGTGGCATTGCTGGCAATGGGATGAGCCGATCCCAAACCTAGCTCAGCAACGCGGTTGTAGTTAACCCCTTGATCAATTAGATAGTTAGCGACACTGCGCGCTCGATCACGAGACAAAGGCAGATTAATGGCATCGCTACCGGTGCTATCGGTGTGTCCAGCCACTTCGATAAGGGTTTGGTCGCGCTCATTCAGAATCTCGCTCAAGCGATTCAATATCCGATTAAATTGCGGCCTGATGTTGGCGCGGTTTACATCGAAGGTAACATTGCCAGGCATGGCCATCACAATATTGTCGCCTTGGCGCTCGAACACAATGCCCGTATCGGCGAGTTCCTTTCTAAGTTGGGCTTCCTGCACGTCCATGTAATAGCCAACTCCGCCGCCAGCGATGGCTCCAATACCAGCGCCGCGCAGCGCACGCTTACGTCGTTCACGCGAATTGTCGCCCGATATAACCCCCGCTAATGCACCCACCCCCGCGCCAATCAAGGCACCTTTAGTAGCCTTAGCGGTTTGTTTGTCACCCGTGTAAGGATTAATGGTGGTGCAGGCCGTTAGCGCTAACGCTAGACCAGCAACTAAAAGCTTTTTAGTCAACATAAAGAACTCCAGATAAGGTTGTATGAGAGTGAATAGTGCTTATACCGACGAGCTCGATCAAACAGCCAACCGTTACACTACAACGTACTCCGCTTAACTATATCTACCCCTAAATTAACCAAAGCTTAACGCGTCACGTTATTCGTTAACAATCATCGCAAAGCCGCCATAGATCATCCGTTTGCCGTCAAACGGCATCGCAAAATCTGTACTTGTGAAAAGAGGATCTTCCATCGCTTTTTGCATGCCTTCGTCACGAGCTTGTTTGCTCGCCCACGTTATCCACGAAAAACACACGGTTTCGTCGGGTTGGCATTTAACCGCCATCGGAAACGAGGTGACCTCGCCGTCTGGTACATCATCGCCCCAGCATTCAACTAAAGTCAGCGCGCCGCAACGTTTAAACACCACGGCCGCATCGCGTGCGTGTTGGATGTAAAGGTCTTTATTTTTGGTTGGTACAGCAACCACAAATCCATCTACGTAATCCATCTTATAA
>CAYGNS010000135.1:371-6456 GCA_964351295.1 uncultured Gammaproteobacteria bacterium | reverse complement strand
CAATCAACCACCCACAACTCGAACAATACAAGCCATGCACGCGCAGAGCGATGCTCCGATTGCCGCGCGAATCAGTCTGCACCAATTCGGCGCGCCGAGTATCGGCAACTTGATCTAAAAATTGCCAGTCGGTAACCGATGTGTGACCCAACTCTGGCGTACTAATTGTGCCAAAGAAATCGCTTTGATCGCCTCGGTCACGATGTTCATAAAACCGAGTTAGCGCATGTTGCTGAATAAACGTTGCAGCCGCTTTGCAGCCCAAGCAGCACATGGGTTGCTCAGCACCGTCGATCACCGCAGTTATATTGCCAAATTGAGGGAGTGGCTCTAAGCAGTGAAAACAATGCTCTTTAGCGCAGTTAACACGCGAATTCACTTGCGCAGTTGATTGCTCTGACGAACATTAATGCTCAACATCATGCGAGATCGGGATGATTTGTGGCGCATTTTTATAAGCGATCGCCACGGTAGTAAGCGAAGCAACCACCGCGATTAAGGGCAAGGCTATCATCATCCATACCATGCCAAATCGATACCATTTTTCGGGAGGAGAACCGATCCCGTGCTGGGCATTAGTCGATAACGGTTTGTTGCTTAGGTTGTGTGACATATTTAAATCCTCGCACCCCAGGGTGCGTACTATTTTGCGGTTTTAAATCTCGCTGTTTAGCGCGAAGAATTACTAGGGCCCCAAAAGCGTGCGGGCTCAACTACGGTATCGGTGTTGGTGCCAAGTGTTTCACTAAACTCTAGGTTTATCGTCTGTGAACGTCGATACTCGGCTGTTTCGGGCAAACTTACGGTAATAGAGAACTCACCAATTTCGCCAGCGCCCACTAAGCGTGAAACTCCTGGCTCAGTAACATTGGTCCACGCAACCGTTGCGCCTTCTAAACCCCGCATCGTTAAACGGTAACGTTGATCCAATTGGCTCTTGTTCATAATACGCACCTGATAAGTGTTCTCAATCTCGCCTTGTTGCGAATAGCGAAAGAAGGCATTGCGGTCGCGCAGGATATCCACTTGAAAGTTAGACCGCATTGCCAAAGCGGTAAAAAACCCAATAACGATCACACTCAATAAAACGGAGTACACAATAACTCTAGGGCGCAACAGTGTTTGCACTAAGGTTTTTTGATTACCTTTGTCTTGCGCGTCGGTGCTGTACTTGATAAGGCCCTTAGGCAAGCCTATTTTCTCCATGACTTCGTCGCAGCCGTCGATGCACGCAGCGCAGGCGATGCACTCGTACTGTAGACCATCGCGAATATCGATACCAGTGGGACATACTTGCACGCAAATCCCACACTCGATGCAGTCGCCCTTTAACTCATCGCCCTCATTCTCGCGCTTTCCCTTAGCACGCGGCTCACCCCGTTTTGCGTCATAGGCAACAATCAGCGTATCGGCGTCGAACATCGCACTTTGAAAACGTGCATACGGACACATATATTTGCACACTTGCTCGCGCATGTAGCCTGCGTTGCCATAAGTGGCAAAGCCATAGAACAGCACCCAGAACAGCGCCCAGCCCGAGAGTTGCCAACTAAAAAAATCAGCAAACAATTGACCAATTGGTTGGAAATAACCGACAAAGGTGAGACCCGTAAACAACGCGAAACTAAGCCACAAGACTTGTTTGGTCACACGCTTGCGCAACTTATTGAACGACCACGGCGCAGCACTTAACTTCATTTGTTGGGCGCGACTTCCTTCAACCCATCGCTCCATCCAAATAAACGCCTCGGTCCACACTGTTTGCGGACATGCGTAACCGCAAAAGACTCGGCCCGCTAAAGCCGTTACAAAAAACAAAAACAGGCCCGCCAAAATCAACAACAGCGTTAAGAAGATAAAGTCTTGCGGCCAGAAGGTTAGAAAAAAGATATGGAATTTCCGTGCTGGCAGATCAAACAATACCGCTTGACGGTCACCCCACTGAATCCACGGTAAAGCATAATAAAGGCCTAACAAAGCATATACGCTGAGCGCGCGCATGCTTTGAAAACGCCCCTTAATTTCGCGTGGGTAGATCTTTTCGCTGCTCTCATAAAGAGCGACTTCAACGGGAATCTTATGCAAAGAATCAGACATACAATACGTCCACTCAGGACTTATGCGAGTCGACGGGCCGACGCGCTAACCACACTACAACTAAGCTATTGACAACCAATAACAACCAAAAGAGCAAAAACCCCATGCTATAACCACTGGCGCGGTCTAAGGACGTTGGAAACGTGGCAATGTCGCCCAAATCCACCGGATCAAAGGTGGCAAAAAACAGCATGGTGGCCACCGCAGCCGACAAAAACGACACCCAAAGCACCACGCCAATGGTTACTAACCGGTTAGCTTTGCTCTCACTCATTGGCATTGCTTACACCCGTTTCTGCCATAGACAATACATAAGCACTCAAAAGGCGAATTTCATCGTGCGTAAGCGTAGTTTTAAAAGACGGCATATTGCCGCGAATACCGTTACGCAAAATCGCTTCAATATCGGCAATGCGACTGCCATGCAACCACACTTGATCGGTGAGGTTAGGTGCCCCGAGGTTTTTATTACCTTTACCATCAACGCCGTGACATGCGGCACAAATTGCAAACCGCGCCTTACCTTCAAGCTGTACATGCTCGCTCGCAGGCTCGCCACTCAAGTGTTTTACGTAATAAGCCATAACCGTCACGTCAGCTGGGCTTAAGTTTAGATTAGGCATCACGCCCGCCCGACCATTGGTAATGGTGCTAACAAGTGCCTCAGGCGTGTTGTGATAGAGCCAATCAGAATCGCGCAGATTCGGAAATCCTTTAGCCCCGCCGCCATCCGAACCATGACAAGTAGCACAATTGTTCGCAAACAAGCGCCCTGCCGAATCCATCGCTTTAGCATTAGTCGCCAAAGTAGGGATGTCGATCTCTTTGAATTCTGAGTAAAACTCCGATTTGCGCTCATCATTCTCTTGCTTAGCTTGTTCATACTGACCTTCTTGAGTCCAGCCAAGACTGCCCGCAAACGAACCGAGACCTGGATAAAAGTATAGGTAGCCAACACCGTAAACAATGGTAATGATAAACAAGCCTAACCACCATCGCGGTAAGGGGTTGTTCAACTCTTGAATCCCATCCCACTCGTGGCCCGTTGTTTTGGGGTCGCTTGGATCCGCTCCTTTAGCCGTCGCCAACAATAGCCATGCAATTCCAACAATATTGCCAACCACTAAGACGATGACAAATATGCTCCAAAAAGTACTCATGATTTTTCTCCTGGCGAATCAGGGTTTACAGATGAATCTTCTTCCAAGGGCAGTTTAGAGAGCTCGTCAAACGCGGTTTTATTACGCGAACTCCAAGCCCAAACCCAAATTGCGATAAACAGTATCAATAGAACACCGGTCATCACGCCATTAATAACCCCCATCATTGCTGCGCCCTCCCATTGTTAGCCACGCCTAGAAATTGCAGATAGGCAATGAGTGCTTCCATTTCGCTAACGCCTTCTACATCCTTAGCCGCGCTCGCAATTTGCTCGTCGGTGTAAGGATCGCCTAGCCAACGTAGTGTGCGCATTTTTGTAGTAATCAGGTCGCCATCCACTTCGCGATCCAACAACCACGGAAAACCGGGCATATTGGATTCGGGTACTAGATCACGCGGATTAATCAAATGCGCCAAGTGCCATTCATCGGTGTACCGACCACCCACGCGCGCGAGGTCTGGTCCAGTGCGCTTAGAGCCCCATTGAAACGGCCGATCATAGACCGATTCGCCTGCGAGTGAGGGTGGTCCATAGCGAAGGCTCTCAGAAACAAAAGGGCGAATCATCTGCGAGTGGCAGTTATAGCAACCTTCTTTAACATAGACATCGCGTCCCGCGAGCTCCACGGCAGGGTAAGGAACAACCCCTGGCGCAGGTTGCGTAGTTTGCGCTTGGTACATGAGCGGGATAATTTCCGCGATACCCGCAACGCTGATCACCAACGCGATCAAAACGCCCATCAAGCCGCTGTTTTTCTCAATAGTCTCGTGTTTCATTAGGCACTTACTCCTGTGTTTGCGGCCGCTGGTTTGCCCACTATGGATGGGATGGGGCTAACCACAGGCTCAGCCTTCGCAATTGTTTTATAAACGTTGTAAACCATAATCAGCATGCCGATTAAGAATAGTAATCCACCACCCAAACGCATCACGTAGTAAGGATATGTAGCTTTGATACTTTCGATAAAAGCGTAAGTCAAACCACCATCATCATTCACCGCACGCCACATCAAGCCTTGCATTACGCCCGCGATCCACATCGAGGCGATATAGATCACCACGCCAATTGTGCTGACCCAAAAATGCACGTTAATAAGTTGCACGCTGTACATTTCTTGCTTGCCGTACAGTTTAGGCAGCATCGAGTAGATCGATCCGAATACAATAAAGGCGACCCATCCCAAAGCACCTGAATGCACATGCCCAATGGTCCAGTCGGTATAGTGCGATAGCGCGTTGACCGTTTTGATCGACATCATCGGCCCTTCAAAAGTAGACATGCCATAGAACGACAAGGACACGATCATAAATTTTAAAATGGGGTCGTCACGCAATTTGTGCCAAGCGCCCGACAAGGTCATCATGCCGTTGATCATGCCGCCCCAAGAAGGCGCGAGCAGAATGAGTGAAAAAACCATCCCCAAAGACTGCGCCCAATCCGGCAAAGCGGTGTAGTGCAAATGGTGCGGCCCAGCCCACATGTAAACCGAAATCAATGCCCAAAAATGCACTACCGAGAGTCGATAGGAATACACCGGTCGATTAGCTTGTTTGGGTACAAAGTAGTACATCATGCCTAAAAAGGCCGCAGTGAGGAAAAAGCCCACGGCATTGTGCCCATACCACCACTGCGTCATGGCATCAACCGAGCCTGAAAACACTGGATACGACTCGGTTAGACTGACCGGAATCGCTAAGCTATTGACAATGTGTAGTACGGCTACCGTAATAATGAAGGAGGCATAAAACCAGTTGGCCACATAAATGTGCGCCATTTTTCGCTTCACGATCGTCCCAAAAAAGACAATTCCGTAAGCCACCCAGACAATGGTAATCAATACATCAATCGGCCAAATAAGTTCAGCGTATTCTTTGGATTGAGTAAAACCCAGCGGCAAAGTAATAGCCGCGGCCACAATGACGGCTTGCCAACCCCAAAACGTAAAGCTAGCGAGCTTCGGCGCAAACAAGGCCGCATGGCAAGTGCGTTGCACGATGTAATAGCTCGTAGCAAACAGCGCACATCCACCAAACGCAAAAATCACCGCATACGTGTGCAACGGCCGTAACCGACTAAATGTTAACAATGGTATGTCTAAGTTAAGCGCCGGCCACGCCAACTGCGCGGCAATGAGTACGCCGACCAACATTCCGACCACGCCCCAAAGAATGGTCGCTATCGTAAATTGACGGACTACCTTGTCGTGGTAGAGGCCGTTCTGTTGCAAGCTTTCGCTCATAATTCACCTTTTTTGATTGATCTTTTTGGATGGATCTTTACGGGTTAAACGTATCAGACTAACTCCACGCACTTGCCCATAGGTTGGATTGCATGCTCGGACAGATCGTAGAGTTAATGCCTCATGCTAAGCCCTAAACACTCACAGCGGTTGGATTTCGCAAATCGTAACGACTAAATTTTGAAAAACGTCTATCCGCAACCAGTTTAGTTTTAGAGTGATCGGGATTATTCCTGTCTTGAACACGGTAACACTTGATCTAGATCAAGTTCGCACGCGCTATTACTGCTTAAGCTACACATCATCCTAACAGACTCGCTATTCACAGGTCTAACCTCGCTATGTCTCAATTACCCCCCATAGACTCATCGGCACTCACTGGCTCAGTTATACTGCCGCCAGCCCTGTTGCAGCGCTATGTTGCGGCCATTCCACGCTATACGTCTTATCCAACCGCGCCACAATTTTCAGAACAGTACACACAAAACGACTATCAGCGCATTGCAAGATCATCCAATGAGGCGCTATTACCGCGGGACTTGTCGTTGTATCTGCACGTGCCTTTTTGCCAATCACTCTGTTATTTC
>CAYGNS010000135.1:0-361 GCA_964351295.1 uncultured Gammaproteobacteria bacterium | reverse complement strand
GCTGCAATAAGATTATCACGCAAGCAGGCATCCATAAAGTGGCGGAATATGTAGAGCATCTTCTACGCGAGATCGACATGCGAGCTAAGCTGTTCGATGACGACCGTCGACTCACGCAAATTCACTTTGGCGGCGGTACACCCAATTTTCTAAGCGTGGCACAGTTAGGCGATATCATTGAGCGTGTGGCTACGCGCTTTCATTTGGACGTACCATCGCGGCTTGAAGTCGGCATTGAAGTTGACCCGCGCTCCATCGACCCACAGGGAATCAAACGGTTGGCGGATATTGGCTTCAATCGCTTCAGTATAGGCGTTAAGGATTTTTAGACTGATGTGCAAGTCTCGAGTAATCGTATACA
>CAYGNS010000134.1:0-6475 GCA_964351295.1 uncultured Gammaproteobacteria bacterium | reverse complement strand
CCGGGTAACGTTGCTAAGGGCGCGTTTTCTTCTAAGGCGCCGATGAATAGCGGTGCTAACCGTTCTGCATGTTTGATTTTAACATCACCCAACATTGTCCAATGGTCGGCCGCCGTTTTAGTTCCGTCAGTGCTTAACCACTCTTTTATTCGGTCGAAACGATAGCTTGGACTAAAATGCGTCGAGTAATAGTAGGGATAGTCGTCTGGAATAACATCGTGGTTGGCGGTGCCTAGCCAATCTCGTGCCGGGTTTATTTGACCTGGCATTTGGTCTTTAGGGATAAAGCCCATCCAATCATCTTGTGCAGACGCTCTTTTGGCGATCGCGCCATTGTGTCTAATGGGCACAGCGCCGGTGGGTCGATGGGCGATGCCACCTGCCGCATCAGCAAACACATAGTTAAGATACAACGCGTCGATTTTAGATAGCGCTTGATCCGCTTGCTTAACATTTTTGGCCGAGAGTAAGTCGACTAAGCCTATCGAGCTGCTAGTGAGTTCGGCCGCCGCCATTCTTAAGGCAATTGGTTGTTCGGACTTGAGTCCGAACACCTCGTGGTCTGAAATGATGGGGCCACGAATGGAATGGCGAAGCACTCGCTCTTCTACCCGAAAGCCCGATGCAGCCTGTGCATCTTTAACACTGATTTGGATATTTTCAACGCTAAAGGGTGTGCTTGAGGCACCGTTTAAGTAATGCCCTGGTTTAGCGGGGTCAGAACTTTCTATATACAAGTCTTGGCTGTCGCCGTAAGCATTGGTTACACCAAAACCGACATGCTTGGTACGGCCTAATATGAGACCAGGTACGCCGGGCAAGTTCGCCCCAATAGCGCTTATGTCTTTGGTGAACAGTCCAACGGGATACCAAGGGCCCGGTAAAATTGCGGCGTCTAAGTGTGGGTCGTTAACAACAATAGGACGTCCGTGTAGCGATTTTGAAGAACCGCCCACCCAATTGTTAGAGCCTGAAGCCGGCAGTGCCACGGGTATCGTCGCATTCAACCGTGCCGCGTTCGTAAACGCGGATTCCGCGGCTAAGGCTAGTTCAATCGGTTTAGTTGACGATTCGGTTTGAGTCGCTAGGCGGTCTGGATTTATGTTCAGCGGTGCGATGGTCTCTGCCTTGCTTGATCCGAGTTCGGCGGCTAACTGCAAGCTGAGTATTTCGTCTTCGTAGTTGCGGCTCTGAATAAAGCCGGCAAAGTGTTGGAACGATAAGAGATCAGCAACGCTAATGGGCGTTGGTTCTATGCCAAGCAACGCAAGTTCGATTGGGTACTCCTGCGTGCGGTTTTGCACAAAGGCGTTATACCCTTGGGCATACCACTGCAAGTAAAGCGTATTCTGTTCGTCCAGAAATCGAGCATGACGCTCCGCATTCTTTTTTATCCCCACCACCCGCATCTTAATATCCGAACTTAAACCCGATTCACCAATCAGACTCGCGAGTCGGCCATCAATAATGGCGCGGTACATTTCAACCTGAAAGATACGATCTTGGGCCACAACAAATCCTTGAGCGCGAATAGCATCGGCCAAAGTCTCTGCAAATATGTAAGGAATGCCATGCGCGTCGCGTGTCACCGAGACGGGCTGGTCGAGTTCGGCAAGCTTAATCTCGCCGTCCCGTTGATAGTCGTTGATATTCTTCAAAGCGACCGTTACGGTCACAATGGCAATGACGACTAGCGCGATGAGCGCAACGCTTTTCTTGTTCATAATAATTATTGAGGGGAGTGTTTTTGGAAGTTAAGCAACGCGTTGGCACTTAGTAAACCAAACGCCATTACCATGATGCCAACGAAGTTTAGGCTGACTGCGAGCAAGCTCGGCAGCGAGATTTCTGCAGTATGCGTTAACGCAACTATGTGCTTAATAAAACCGCCCAGCAACAAGGGTACTAGCAGCACTAGGTTAGTTAGCCGAAACAGTTTTAAGTAACCGCGCTGACCAATCAGAGCT
Organism: uncultured Gammaproteobacteria bacterium; assembly: GCA_964351295.1. Taxonomy (GTDB): domain Bacteria; phylum Pseudomonadota; class Gammaproteobacteria; order Arenicellales; family Arenicellaceae; genus Arenicella. Next base: position 4,508 of record CAYGNS010000134.1, on the reverse strand, counting down.
GATGCCGCCACTAGGGTCATCATAATAATGCCGAGTATCGGGTTAGTGTCTGTTAGACGAGGCGCTCCCGAGTGGCTAACCCAAAGGCTCACCAAGTTGAAGAGTGCGCCCGCCGCCGCATAAACGAGTTGCAGGGCCAACAATACGTTTAATTGCTTAGCCATGTTTAGATGGCGCTTCGCCGTGCGTTGAACTTGGGAGAGCTTTCAAGCGTCGACCGTTTGATGTGTGCGGCGCATAGTTTGGCCACAAACTTTGGTTGATCGTTGACAGCGGGAGCCGTCGGGTTGGTGAATCGTAATAGCGCAATACCGCGTAAATGGGCGCCTATCAACAGGCTGATTTCTGCGCTTTGCTCGGCGGTAAATTCCAAGTCTGCGAACACCATTCGTATATCGTTCGAGGCCTTGCGCTCTGCGGCTTGAAAAAAGCGGTTTATCTCGGCGAGTAAGGGTGCGTTATTACGATTACAAAGGATGATTTCCCAAACCACCGCATAATGTGGATGGCCGTAATAAGACCACATCGCCGCTACAATTTGCTGACATCGTTGGTCGATGGAACCGTGCGCAATGGCCGCTACAGGCGGAGCCGTGTGACTGAGAAAAATATGCTCGGTAACCACTGCGAACAGGAGATCGCTTTTTGAATTAAAGTGATGCTGAATCGCGCCAGTGGTAAACGCTGTTTCGTTCGCTATTGCTGCAATCGAACAGTGGCTATATCCCTTGTTAGAAATTATGTGGGTGGCCGCAGCCAATATCGCTTGGCGTGTGGTCGTTGCGCGCTGGGCTTGCGATGCCATTACGCGTGCTCGGTGCTCAGGAATGTGGATGTTTGCCGCATGCGAACATTATGAACATAATGTTTTTTTGGTCAACCGATTGGTTTTAAAAAAGAGGGTTTCAGTGCACTGCCTAACGTCAGCGACGAGGCAAAGCTTGATGGGCGCTGCAATGGCTAACGACGTTCACGTATATTCCCAAGGATTAAAGTGGGGAGCGTCTAGCCCGGCAAAGTCTTGAACATTACGCGTGACGATGGTCATTCCATTAACAAACGCCGTTGCCGCAATTAAACTGTCTCTGAATGGTTTTGGATCAGGAACGTGATGAGCCGCGCTACGACGAGCAATCGCTGCGTTGATGGGTAGAATGCGATCTCCAAAAGCGGGTATTACCTGATTGTTTAGCCAAGTTCGAAATACAGAGCCCTGTAAGGGGTCTCGCCTCTCGGCCAGTAGTACCCCAATCTCGAGCTCTTGGAGAGAGATAACGGACAGAAATAAATCCAAGGAGTGAGTGCTTTGAGCCCATCGTGCGACGTTTTGGTTGGCTCGGCCGAGGCGCACTTTTCTTAGCTCAGACACAACGTTGGTGTCTAAAATGTACATTAGGTCAAATCGGCTGGGCGGCTTGTTTCGCGCGTTCGCGGTAACTCTAAATCAAAATCAGTTTCACACGGCATAGCAAGAAGGTCGGCGATGTTGACAGTGCCTTCTGTGATTCTCTGATAGTGAGCGATACTCATCAGCACATGCGTGGGCTCCCCACGGTCGGTAATAAACACCACGTTCTTATTTGCCGACCGTTTTGCGTTGCTCACCTTTTGATTAAACTCTCGGCTTGATATTGTGGTTTGAATCATTGTAGAACCTGTTTAGAGAATTTTGTAGATATGTTACTACATTTAAAATTGGGATTGCAACCAACTCGAGACAAATGTGTTTTGTGTTGAAAACACACGATTTGATCCAATCACTTTAACAAAGTGGTGGGCAAATGGGCATTCTTAAAAACTGTTGACTGCTAACAGGAAAATTTCGTCATCGGCTGAAACCTGAGCTTTCAATTAGACAAATATCAAGTAAGATTGACGCTCATACTGAATCCGCCAATTAAGGCGCGAGCTAAATTAGCAACGGGCGACGATGTGAGCATGGCAAGTAGTTTATTAGGACAACGATTAAGACGTTATAAAGGCCTGCTGGCGCTGATCAGTAGCTTGGTCTTGTTTATTATTGTGGTTATCTTTATCCGTACTTACGTGGACACCCTGCTCGTGCAGCGTGAAACGTTTGGTCGAGCCAAAACGCTGAACTATGTAGAAATGTTCGAGCGCTTTGGCACGTCAGACCAACAATTACGTGATGATGTTTACGCTCATGTATTAATGTTTAAACAAGGTGGCCGCCTTGCGACTCCCTTCGGCCCAGCATGGGATTATCCCGCCGTAACAACTCCTTCGATGATTGCCCCTCTTGACGCCACCATCGATGCTTATGCGCGCGAAGATTGGCCCGCTTTTCAAGCGCGCTATGCGGAGTTTGATCAAGCCTACGGAGAGCTGGTGCAGGGTCGCCAACGAATTCTGTTAGGCGCGCAATACGTATCGCTCGGCATCATGTTTCTAGGCTTTTTGGGTGTGTTGGGTTTGTTGTTCTTTCGCTTAGGCAAAGCGGACGACGAAGCCGATGCGGTGCGCCGCGAGAATGAGCATATCTTAGCCTCCACTAAAGAGGGGGTGTTTTTGATCGACGCGCAGTATCAAATAGGTGAACAACAGTCCAAGGCGTTAAAGGAGTTATTTGGGCAAGATAAACAAGTGAGCGGCGACTTTTTAGACTTCATCAAACCACTCATTACAGCTGAGGAACTTGAGCGCACTAAAAAGTTTTTAAACCTAGTGTTTGGTGGGCGAGTGAAGCCCAAACTCATGGGTGATTTGAATCCACTGCACAATGTCGAGCTGCGGGTAAAACGCAAGGCGGCTGGTTCGATCCAACGGGTACTAAATTTTGACTTCTCGCGTGATGAACAAGCGGACCAAGTAAGTGAATTACTCGTAACGGTATCGGATATCACCAACGAAGCGGTGTTACGCGAAGAACTCGATGCCATTCAAAGTGTACAAGAGCAACGGCTTAATCTATTAAAAGGTGTGCTGCACGTTGAGCCCAGCGAGCTCAATCAATTTTTCTATAAAGCTCGAACGGCTTATACCCAGATCAATTCGCATTTGGAAGAAGGCGATTCAGATCCCGCTGCAAATGCTAGTAAGCTCGATAAAATTGCGCGCATTGCGCATGCCCTTAAAGGGGACGCGAGTGCGCTACGCCTCGATCTATTTGCAGCCACGCTACACCAGTTTGAAGATACGATAGATGAACTGCGCAAAGACAATTTTATTGATGGCCAGCGCTTAGTTAAGTTGGTCGTTCAATTAAAAAACATGATCGCCGAGCTCGAGCTCGCGAGTTCACTCACTAATCAGTTTGGTACTCAGGCGTTGAACGCAGCGAGTGGCGCGGAAGAATCGCGCTCGGTCGTAATGCACGAACATGTTCCCTTGGCTGATGGTTTCAAACAGAAACTACAGAACCTCGCGCAAGCGGTCGCTGAACGGGAAGACAAACAAGTAGAGATGTCTATACGCGGTGTGCATCATTTAGAAGAGTTTCCAGAACTCGCTTCGAGCATCTATGACTGTGCGGTGCAATTAGTACGTAATGCCGTAGTGCATGGAGTGGAATTACCGGCAAAGAGAACGGCCAACGACAAGCCCGAGACCGCGAAGTTGTTGGTGTCGATAGACCGCACGGCGAAGGAGATTGTGTTAACGGTGGCGGATGACGGTCAAGGGCTGCAGTACGACAAAATTCGCAGCAAGGCGGTTGAAAAGGGTTTTTTAAGTAGCGAAGCCGCGGCTAAGGCGGATGATCGTGAATTGTTAAAAACCATCTTCGTACACGGCTTTTCGTCTAGCGACGTAGCCGGTGAAGACGCGGGACGCGGCGTTGGTTTGGATGCTGTGCGCGAAATTGTCGATTCTTTGCACGGACGCATTTCGGTTGGTACCGCGCCCGGTAAGTACTCGCGCTTTGTGGTAAAAATTGGCGTGCACGAAACTTTATAAAGTCGTGACTTAAAGACGTTTTATAAAAGGTGTTGGTTAAGAGTTACCGGACAACAGTTAAAAGGCTAAGAGTTGATAGGGGTTGCGTATGAAGTTTATGGTCGTAGACGATTCACAAATAATTAGAAACCAAATTGAACGCGCTCTACACAATGGTGACTTTGAATTTTGTGGTTCGGCAAAAGATGGCGAAGAAGCGATTCAAGAATTTAAAGCACTAAAGCCACGCGTTGTGACAATGGACTTAACCATGCCGCGGATGGATGGTTTGCAAGCCATTAAAGAAATGGTAGCCATCGATCCGAGTGTGCGAATTTTAGTGGTCTCGGCACTCAAAGATACTGATACCTGCCTTGAAGCGCTGGAACTGGGCGCCTATGGTTTTTTATGTAAACCGTTTACTGATTACGCCTTAATTGAAGCGGTTGAAGAACTTGTGTCGGATTTATAACGATTATGATTGAACAAGAAATAAGTGTATTTATTGATCGAATTCTGGAGTACTTCCACGTTTACGATACGCAGTCCCCACCCAATGGGGGTACGCCTTATCTAATTGATGGTATCGACAAGCACGTGTTGGAATTTACTGG
>CAYGNS010000133.1:0-6506 GCA_964351295.1 uncultured Gammaproteobacteria bacterium | reverse complement strand
CCGAGACTCAGGGACGCATTCACACTTCGGCTTGTACCGTTGCGATCCTGCCCGAGGTGGATGAGATAGGCAATGATATTGACATTAATCCGAGTGATTTGCGGGTAGACAAATTTCGTGCGTCAGGCGCCGGCGGACAACACATCAATAAAACCGACTCAGCCATTCGCATCACCCACCTCCCCACAGGTACCGTTGTTGAATGCCAAGATGAGCGTTCACAACACAAAAACTTAGCGCGCGCCATGTCGATGCTCAAAGCCAAGATATTAGATGCCGAGCGTCAATCACCACATTCATAACAAGCCGAGACACGCCGCAACCTAGTCGGCAGCGGAGACCGTTCAGAACGGATCAGAACTTATAATTATCCGCAGGGGCGCATTACCGATCATCGGATTAATCTTACGCTGTACAAACTCGATACGATTATGGCCGGTGACTTAGGTCAAGTTATCGACCCGCTAACAAGCGAGTATCAAGCGCAATTGTTGGCTGAACTGGGCGAGCAATAGGCCGCCGCGAAGTCATTCGATTTGGATCGCAATGAACAACCTGACCTATAAACAGTTGCTTGACGACGCAACCGGCTTGTTAGCTGAGTTCTCCGATTCGCCCCGCATCGATGCCGAAGTCTTGCTGCAAGCGGTGGTCGCACGCCCGTTGGCATGGCTAATCGCCTACGCAGACACATGGGCTTCGGCAGAGCATATCAAGCATTTTTACGCCTTGGTCGCACAGCGTCACGCAGGTCAGCCGATTGCTTATATTCTAGGCTTCAAAGAATTTTGGTCACTACAGCTTGAGGTGAACAGTGCGGTGCTCGTACCGCGCGCTGACACCGAGACACTGGTTATGGCCGCGCTCGAGCGAATCCCGACAGATTTGCCGTATCGAATCGCCGACCTAGGCACGGGCAGTGGCGCAATCGCGCTGGCGTTGGCAAAGGAAAGACCCAACGCGCAGATCCTGGCCGCGGACATTAGCCCCACAGCACTCGCCGTGGCGCAACGCAACGCACAAGCGCATCAGCTTAACAACGTGGACTTTGTGCTAAGCAATTGGTTTAGCGCGCTCGTCGATGAACGCTTCGACATGATCGTGAGCAATCCACCCTATGTCTGCGCCAACGACCCTCACCTAAGCCAAGGCGATCTAGTGGCTGAACCGGACATAGCGTTGATTGGACAAGACGATGGGTTGGGCGATATTCGTACCATCGTGGCGAGCGCCCACACGCACTTGCAGGGGGACCAGCATCTGTTCATCGAACACGGTGCTGATCAAGCGAACGCAGTTGTGCAGCTCTTCGAAACCTACGGCTTTAATCATATCGCTTCACACCAAGATCTAAACCAACTACCGCGTTGCACTAGCGGCGCGTTGAGTTGAACCCGCCATGCCAAACGCAAAGGTTGTTACTAGCAAAGCGCCAGACCCTTCTGCTACTGCGGCCGAAAGCCCTTTTTTTGCAGCAGCCAGTCAGGCGCTTGCTGAATCGCAGCCCGCGCGCAAATGCGCGGCAATTCATGATCTTTTTCAACGCATCTCGCAGTATGATTTTGCGTGCGAGCAAGCACCGCAATTGTGTCGCTTGCCAGGTTATCCAAAGAGTTTAGAGCTCGTGGCACCACGCCAACTCGCGCGGCGCGGACTGGCTAGCCAGCTTGGCCGCAATGTATTTATGCACGCCATCGCGCACATTGAATACAATGCAATGAATTTGGCGCTCGATGCGGCCTATCGATTTCGTGGAATGCCCACGCGCTTTTATCACGACTGGATGCGTGTAGCCGCTGACGAGGCACGCCACTTTACCCTAATAGAACAATATCTAAACGAGAATGACAGCGGCTATGGGGCGTTTCCTGCCCATAATGGCTTATGGGAAATGGCCGAAAAGACCGCGCATGATGTGGTTGCGAGAATGGCACTCGTGCCACGGGTATTAGAAGCGCGCGGCCTGGATGTCACACCCAAAATGATCTCACGACTCGAACAGGTCGGCGATAAGCACGCGGTAAGCATTTTACAAACGATCTACCAAGACGAGATCGAGCATGTGGATACAGGCTCTTTGTGGTTTCGCTTTACCTGCGAACAACAGGGCCACGACCCTCACTCGCATTTTTTTACGCTCGTTGAGCACTACCTACATGGTGAATTGCGTGGACCATTCAACCTTCCAGCCCGCCTTAAAGCCGGCTTCGCAGAAGAAGAATTAACAACGCTAAAAAGCCGTTACGACAACTAAGCCGCGCCAACCCAAAGAGGCAGCCGACTAGGTGTCGACATCTAGTCGATATTCAGCAGACCGGGCATGCGCAGTTAGTGATTCGCCGCGCGCCAACACTGACGCTTGTGCGCCAATGGTTTGCGCACCTTGGCGCGAAATGTTTAGCATACTAGTACGCTTTTGAAAGTCATACACGCCCAACGGTGAACTGAACCGCGCTGTGCCGGACGTTGGCAATACGTGGTTAGGCCCTGCACAATAATCGCCCAGAGATTCCGCACTGTAATCACCGATAAAGATAGCGCCGGCATTGTGAATGCGCTCGGCCAAGTCTTCAGCATTCGCCGTAAAAATCTCCAGGTGTTCCGCAGCGATCCTATCAGCTAAAGTAACCAAATCGGCATCGCTGTCAACGCAAATAATAGCGCCATGTTGGCTTAATGCCGTGCGAATAATAGTTTGCCGCTCCATTTCGGGTAACAGCCTGCGTATTGATGCACTTACTTTTTCGGCCAAGCGTGCCGAGCGAGTCAAACAAATGGCTTGCGCCTGCTCATCGTGTTCCGCTTGGGCAAACATGTCCATGGCTATCCAATCAGGATTAGCCGTATCGTCCGCAATTACTAGCACCTCACTCGGTCCCGCCAACATATCAATGCCGACGTGGCCAAACACCAACTGTTTGGCAGTCGCGACATAAATATTGCCCGGCCCCGTGATCTTATCCACCCGAGGGATCGATTGGGTGCCATAAGCCAAGGCTGCGATCGCTTGCGCACCACCAACCCTAAAGACCCGATCAACTCCTGCAATTTTAGCGGCCGCTAAGACCATATCGTTATACTCACCCTTAGGTGTGGGCGACACCATAATCAATTCGGGCACGCCCGCCACTTTCGCCGGAATCGCGTTCATAATCACCGACGAAGGATAAGTAGCTAAACCGCCCGGCACGTATAAGCCCGCACGCTGCAAAGGCGTTACTTTTTGTCCTAGCACCGAGCCATCGGCTTGCGTGTACGACCAGCTTTTCTGCAGTTGGTGGGTGTGATATTCGCGTACGCGCTCAGCTGCATACTCAAGCGCATCGCGTTGTACGGTTGGAATCGCCTCTAAGGCCGAATTGATCCGCGCAGCTGGCACCTCAAGCTCATCGGCGCTCAATTCGAAGCGGTCAAATTGATGAGTAAGAGCCACCAGCGCTTGGTCGCCATCGCGAATCACCGCCTGAATAATCTCAGACACTTGCCGACGCACTTCGTCTTGTTTCTCCGAAGCGCCTTGCCGAGCTAAAAGCGCTGCAAAGTCCGACTCGAACGTTGGCTCATTAATATTTAAGTTGCGTATACGCATTAACTGAATACCCCGTAAAAGGCCGTTACTTTTGTGTCACGCGTTGCAGCGACGACACCAAGTCCTGAATAGCGCTGTGTTGCGTACGCATTGATGCCGCGTTGGCAATCAAGCGACAACTGACTTGGGCAATCAGTTCATGGGGAACAAGATTATTGGCTTTTAAGGTACTACCAGTCTCTACTAAATCGACAATCTCATCAGCGAGCCCTACCAGCGGCGCCAACTCCATAGCGCCGTATAACTTAATTATCTCGGCTTGCACGCCTCGTGATTGATAATACTTACGCGCTAGGTTGGGGTACTTGGTTGCAACCCTGAGGCGCTTTTTGGATGGGCGACTGGGATGGTCAGTACGCCGCGCCGTCATCAGCCTACACCGCGAAATACCCAGATCCAACAGTTCACACAAGCCTTCACCGCCATGCTCCATCAAACCGTCCTTGCCTAGAATACCCAAATCGGCGGCGCCGAACTGTACATAGGTAGGCACGTCGGTCGCGCGAATAACCACCGCCCGTACATGCTCAAGGTTGGTTGCAAAAATAAGTTTGCGACTCTTGAATGGATCGTCCAACAACTCAATTCCGATTGCTTTGAGCAACGGAATAGTTTGTTCGAGGATTCGGCCTTTTGACAATGCTATGGTTAACATCCGATTTCAGCTTCACTTATTGATTAATGCGCGGGTGACCCGCTCGGCGCGCTCTTGCTTGCCGCACAGGCTAGCTCCCCGTCTACACTTGAATGCTTAATGCATCAGGCGTTTATCTAGCAACTATCTAACGAGGGCTTGAAGCTCTGGACTCTTATTCCAAATATGGCTTGGCACGCGTCTAATATTAGCGCCCAAACGTGACAATTTCTCTTCAATGCTCTCGTAGCCCCGGTCGATATGGTAGATCCGATCAATAACGGTCGGTTTATCGGCCATGAGTGCAGCCAACACCAAGCTGGCCGACGCCCGTAAATCTGTAGCCATAACGGGCGCGCCACGCAGCTTATTGCGCCCCGTAATAAAGGCAGTATTCCCTTCGAGGTCGATTTTGGCTCCCATACGTTGCAACTCCTGAACATGCATAAAACGATTTTCAAAAATCGTCTCAACCACTTTTGAAGTGCCTTCAGCAAGCGCGTTTAATGTAACAAATTGCGCTTGCATGTCGGTGGGAAAAGCCGGATGGGGTGCAGTATGAATATTCACCGCTTTAGGCCGACGACCCTGCATATCGAGTTCAATCGAGTTGCCTTCGATGGTGATGTGCGCACCCGCTTCGGTCAACTTATCCAGCACCGCATCTAAATACGAAGCATCCGTGTTGCGCGCCTTAACGCGTCCGCGTGTCACCGCGCCAGCCACTAAGTAAGTTCCTGTTTCGATGCGGTCGGCGATTACCCGATGCGTTGCATCGTGCAGACTATCCACGCCTTCAATAACAATTTCGGCAGAGCCTGCGCCGCTCACCTTTGCCCCCATTGCATTCAAACAATTGGCTAGATCCACAATTTCTGGTTCACGAGCGGCATTTTCGATCACGGTGGTGCCTTTCGCTAAGGTGGCAGCCATCATCAAGTTTTCGGTGCCCGTTACCGACACCATATCCATAAAAATTCTTGCGCCTTTTAAACGGTCAGCCGTGGCCTTGATATACCCATCCTCAATAACCACCCGCGCGCCCATCGCTTCCAGCCCCTTGATGTGCAAATTAACTGGTCGTGAGCCAATGGCGCACCCACCGGGTAAGGACACTTCGGCATGACCCATCCTTGCCACCAAAGGCCCTAGTACCAGGATGCTGGCACGCATGGTGCGAACAAGGTCATACGGCGCACGCACCTGGTTTAATCCGCGCGCATCAGCCGCAATATTCATGCGCTCGTCAACTTCCATCGACACGCCTAAATAAGCCAACAGGCTCATCGTAGTGGTGATGTCCTGTAAGTGTGGAACATTACTTAATGTAAGCTTGCCGTCGACCAATAACGACGATATCAAAATTGGCAGCGCCGCATTCTTCGCGCCCGAAATATTCACTTCGCCATACAGCGGCCCGGCACCCGTTACGATTAACTTATCCATGTTTTTCCTATTTGATCTATCGGTTGCTCAGAACGCTGCGTGCCGCAACTAACCATTTAAGGCTTGTTGTAATTCACCACTCTCGTACATCTCAGTCATGATATCGCTACCGCCGATAAACTCACCTTTGATGTATAGCTGCGGAACTGTCGGCCAATTAGAATATTCTTTAATGCCTTGCCGTACCGCATCATTACTCAGCACGTCAACGGTAACAAACTCGGCACCGAGCGCCTGCAGTATTTGTATCGCGCGCCCCGAAAAACCACATTGGGGGAAATTAGCATTGCCTTTCATAAACAATACAACACCATTGTTGGTGACGGTTTGTTGGATTTGTTCGTGGATGGTTAGTTCTTCGCTCATAATGTTAGTGAACCTCTTTTGGAAAAAGTATTAGATGTTTGGGCGGGCGGTGCTGAGTATTCAAAAGCATAGGCCCTGATCGGTCGCGGCACAAACAAGCGTTCGCGCCCTTTAGGCTATCCGAGGGCTGAGTCTACGCGTTTGCTTGCTCGGAAGGCGTGAGGGTTTTCATGGACAAAGCATGCACTTCCGCCCGCATTTTATCACCGAGCGCCTGATACACGAGTTGATGACGTTGAATGCGCGACTTGCCCTCGAATTCAGCAGCCACAATCACTGCCTCAAAATGATGTCCATCGCCCTCTACGGAGACAAGCGCATCAGCGAATCCTGTCTCGATCCATGCTTTTAGCTGTGCAGGTGTGACCATAATTATTTGCCCAAGCTGTTGCGGAACACCGCAATTGTTACGTATTGAAAATAGCGCGCAAGAATACCTTAAATCCACTTGGATTCGCACCCTATTATGCT
>CAYGNS010000132.1:0-6519 GCA_964351295.1 uncultured Gammaproteobacteria bacterium | reverse complement strand
CCTTGTAGTGCCGCTTGCCAGGATATTTTTGTGGGACTCGTACAGGGTCCAAGTTTACGAAAGGGTTGGTGGGGGGGGTGGCGCAGGCGGGTCATCACTAATGCCTTCGTCATCGATCTCGGTAACAGGACCAACGCCCCATTTGTATAAAAACACATTCGAGCGCTCACGCACATTTACGTTGTTCAAGTTAAAGCGCGCCATACCGCTCACCATAAACGCGATGACTTCGCGTTGTCGTGGCTCCCAGCGAAAAGGCGGATTAGACGTTAGAAACGGCGGGCGTTTGGCTTGCGTGCCATTCACCACGTAGGGCCCCTTGTTGACTTGATCAAACCGCATATACTCGAATGTAGTGGCATGCCAGACACCGTTGAAGCGCGCAAAGACCCACAAGCTCGCGTTACAGCATCTACTCTGAAGATCACTATGGAGTCTTACCGGCCATACAGCACGTTTGCTATTAAACACCCTGAGAGCCGTTGCATCGTGACTCACAGATAGAGTTGCCGTTTGCGGCCATGTGGCGACTTCAGCGGGGTCAATCCACACCACACCATTAAAGTCGTCGGGAAACGCTGCGTGTAAAACATTGCTCGACAATATAAATAGGAAAAGACTCTTGCCGAAAGCCTTAGTCGCCCGCACTAGGATCCGAGAGCGGTTCGCCACAGCGTTTCTATGAGGGCGCGTTGGGGAGCGCACTGCAGTGCACGATTGTGCAGTGGGGGGTGTAAAAGGAATTACCGAGGCAGTAAGAGACCACAACCAACAAGGATTAAAACGGTTATAGAAAAGCTGTCTCAACATAGCGTCCTCTGGAGTTACTTAGTAACAATCTCGTGTACCGTAAACGTCGTACTGCAAAATGTAACCGTACTGTTGACCCCTGCGAGGTGAAAAAACTGCGTGCACAAAGTATTAACCACAACTTATTTTTTTATCGCCTAGCCAGAAGATACTCAATACAGCGACCTTCTGTCATTCCACACCAGTGCAATGACTATAAAGTTTTATGCCTAGAATGGGAAGTGCGTGAAACTAAAAAGCCCTCGTAAATGCTCGACTTACGAGGGCCTTTACAACACCGATCCAAAATTATGGTTTAAGCCGCGCCTTCTAATACCACTTGATCAGCAATGTTTTGATAATGCGGCAACTCGTTAAAGTTTAGATATTTATAAATATCATCCGCCACGGTGTCGATGTTTTTGGTGATCTCCAAATACTCGCTCACGCTCGGTAAGCGACCCAGCACAGCGGCAACGGCCGCTAATTCAGCTGAGGCCAAATACACATTAGCCCCATCGCCCAGGCGATTTGGGAAGTTACGCGTGGAAGTAGACACCACCGTTGAGTTAGCCGCAACGCGAGCTTGGTTGCCCATACACAGAGAGCATCCCGGCATCTCAGTACGCGCCCCCGAACGCCCAAAGGTGGCGTAATGCCCTTCAGCTGTAAGCTGTGCTTCATCCATTTTAGTCGGAGGAACAATCCAAGTTCGGGTTGGCACTGGCTCGGCCATTTTTTCAAACAGCTTGGCCGCTGCACGAAAATGCCCGATATTGGTCATACACGATCCAATAAACACCTCGTCTACTTTAACCTCACCGTCGGATAAGATGTCGGACAACATGCGTGCATCGTCGGGGTCGTTAGGACAACAAAGAATAGGTTCAGTAATTTCGTCTAGATCAATCTCAACGACTTCCGAATATTCCGCATCCGCGTCGGCCTCTAGCAACTCGGGATTTGCCAACCATTTTTCCATTTCGCCTATGCGCCGAGTGATGGTGCGCACATCGCCATAACCTTCGGCGATCATCCACTTAAGCATGGTGATATTGGAGGTGATGTACTCAATAATCGGCTCTTTGTTAAGCTTGATGGTGCAGCCGCCCGCAGAACGTTCGGCTGAGGCATCGGCCAATTCAAAGGCTTGTTCAACTTTCAGATTGGGCAAGCCCTCGATTTCAAGCACGCGGCCCGAGAATATATTCTTCTTGCCTTGTTTCGCCACAGTCAACAAACCTTGCTTGATGGCGTATAGAGGAATGGCATGCACAAGGTCTCGCAGTGTAATGCCAGGCTGCATCTTGCCTTTAAAACGCACTAATACTGACTCGGGCATATCCAAAGGCATCACGCCCGTGGCCGCGGCAAAAGCCACCAGACCCGAGCCGGCCGGAAACGAAATACCGATCGGAAAACGCGTATGTGAATCGCCACCAGTACCGACTGTGTCGGGCAGCAACATGCGATTTAGCCATGAGTGAATAATACCGTCACCTGGTTTAAGCGACACGCCACCACGGTTCATAATAAAGTCTGGCAATTGCGCGTGCGTGAGCACGTCTACCGGTTTCGGGTATGCCGCTGTGTGGCAGAACGACTGCATCACTAGATCGGCGGTAAACCCCAAGCAAGCTAGGTCTTTGAGCTCATCACGCGTCATCGGACCCGTCGTGTCTTGCGAGCCAACCGTCGTCATTTTAGGTTCGCAATATTGCCCTGGGCGCACGCCGGGTAAACCACAGGCTTTGCCTACCATTTTTTGTGCGAGTGTGAAGCCTTTACCCGAGTCTTGCACGGGGTCTGCTTGCCGGAACAACTCGGACGGCGGCAAATTTAATGCTTCGCGCGCGCGTGCTGTTAAACCACGACCAATGATCAGCGGGATACGACCACCCGCACGCACTTCGTCTAACAACACATCGGTTTTGAGTTCAAACGTGGCAATCACCTCGTCGCTATTGTGTCGTTTAGCCACGCCCTCATAGGGAAACACATCGATGACATCGCCCATAGCCATTTTGCTTACATCCATTTCGATCGGCAATGCGCCTGAGTCTTCCATGGTGTTATAAAAAATAGGCGCTATCTTCGATCCAAAACAATAACCGCCGTCGCGCTTATTAGGAATAAATGGAATGTCGTTGCCCATGGTCCAGAGCACTGAATTAGTCGCCGATTTGCGCGAAGAACCCGTGCCAACCACGTCACCCACATAAGCAACTGGAAAACCTTTTTCTTTTAGCTCTTCAATTTTCGCCAAGGGATTGCCATTCACGTCAAAACCCGACCGTGGCATCTTTAACATGGCGAGTGCATGTAATGGAATATCGGGGCGCGACCACGCGTCAGGCGCGGGGGACAGGTCATCCGTATTGGTTTCACCCGGTACTTTAAAAACAGTGACGGTTACTTTCTCGGCCACCACGGGACGATTGGTAAACCATTCTGCGTCAGCCCATGCCTGCAGCACTCCCTGCGCCCACTTATTGCCTTGATCGGCTTTGTCTTTTACATCGTAAAAAGCTTCGAACATTAATAAAGTGTGTTTAAGGCTCTCAGCCGCCTCATCAGCAAGCTTAGGGTTGTCTAGAGCTTGGATCAACGGTTGAATATTGTAACCGCCGAGCATGGTTCCGAGTATCGTGGTGGCACGCTCGTCGGAAATCAAATCACAGCTAACTTCACCTGCCACAATCGCCGCCAAAAAGCTGGCTTTTACATAAGCGGCTTCATCTACCCCTGCCGGCACACGATGCGTAAACAATTCTAATAAAAACTCTTCTTCCCCTGTGGGTGGATTCTTTATTAATTCGATCAAGTCAGCGACTTGTTCAGCGTTCAGGGGCGCGGGAACAATACCCATTTCTGCGCGTTCTGCAACATGTGCTCGGTATTCTGCTAACACGATAACTCCTTTATTTTGGGATTAATTGTGGGACTCGTTCAGGGGTGGTGGTTACTCAGTTAGGATCAAGACTAAACTCGCTTTAACATTAACGTTTGCCATCGCCTTGAAGACTAGCGAGAGATGGCGTTCATGGCACTCTTAACTTCGCCACCATCAGGCTCGCTCATGCCAAAGTCAGCAGCAACAGTGCTCTTCGCTAACCATGCGGTTCCCTTTTTATGGCTGCCCATTTTACTATACGCGCCCGCATAGTAGTAGTGATACACTTATCCGCTCAGATCGATCTAGGTCGATGATCACTATCTAAGACGTGAATAAACATTGAACGACGTCCCCATTGAAATATTGGGTATCGCACTCTTTGTGCTGTTACTCATTTCTGCCTTCTTCTCATCATCCGAAACTGCGCTAATGGCCGTAAACCGTTATCGTATACGCAGTCAAGCAGATGCTGGCAGTCGTAGCGCTCGGCTGGTTCTTAAACTGCTCGACAGGCCGGACCGCTTGCTAGGCACAATTCTATTTGGCAACAATGTTGCCAATATCGCGGCAACCACATTGGCGACCATCATCGGCTTGCGCTTGTTTGGCGATGCGGGCCTTGCTTATGCGCCATTTCTACTCGTGTTTGTCGTATTGATATTTGCCGAAGTAGCCCCGAAAACGCTGGCGGCGATTAACCCAGTGCGCATTGCGTTTCCAGCCAGTTGGGTGCTAGCGGTTCTGCAGGTGGTGTTAAGTCCGTTTGTAACGCTGGTTAAAATTTTCTCCAATGGATTTCTGCGGCTATTTGGCGTGAGTGTACAAACCCAGGATCACGCTCTCTCGAGTGAAGAATTGCGTACAGCGGTGCGCGAATCAGCCACATTGATAAACGCCTCGCATCAAGAAATGCTGCTGCGCATTTTGGAGATGGAACAAGTTAAAGTTGAAGACGTTATGGTCCCGCGCGCGGACATGGAAGCCATTGACATTGAAGACGATTGGGATGAGATAGTTGAGCAACTCGCCACCTCTCATCACACTCGCGTACCAGTGTACCGCGGCAATATGGACAACTTTATCGGTGTCGCCCACATCCGAAAAATGTTTTACCTCTCGCAAATGAGTGACTTTAATAAAGATACAATGTTAGCAATGATTCGCGAGCCCTATTTTATACCCGAAAATAGCTCGATCACGCACGCTCTAACACACTTGCAAGAACAACGGCGACGTTTTGGAATTGTGGTCGATGAGTACGGAGATATTAAAGGCTTAGTAACTTTAGAGCAGATACTAGAAGAAGTTGTAGGCAAATTCACTTCGCTCACGCCCCACAATAACCTCGATATTATTGCTGAAATTGACGGCAGCTACATGGTTCGCGGGAGTACCTATCTGCGCGACATCAATCGCGAGCTAGGTTGGCAGCTACCACTGCAAGACGCCAAAACGCTTAACGGCCTGATTACCGAAGTGCTTGAAGCCATTCCACAGCCAAGCACTTGCTTTAAGGTTGGCGACTATGTGATCGAGATAGTGCAAACTCGCGACACATCGGTGCATGTGGCGCGTCTAAAAAAGCTAGAACCCGAACAAAAGTTTTGAGCACAAATAGTTAAACCCCGCAAAAATATGCGTCAGAACCCCAATTTTAATAGTTGTTTGCTAGACTCCACTATCCTATGATTTGCGCAATTATCCAATTTACTCTATTCACAAATATCTATTTACTACAACAACTTAAGACAATTAGTTAAACTTAAGGTTTAAAAAAAATTTAGAATAAGTTAACGTAGCGCTAATTCGTTAATACATTCGAATTACAATTGAATCGAATTTAATCGCCTACCCAGCAATCGGACCTTAATTACCGCTATAGACCACTGCTATAGACCATCACTATGAAAAAGATTAATCCTTTACTCATCGCATTTGTTGTCGCTCTAACAGCATGCAGCAGCGGCACTACTGTATCGCCCATTCCCATTAGTTTTACGGGAGTGTATGTCGGTACGTTCAACAACACCCCTGACACGCAGAGCGGTACGATCACGCTTAACATTGCCGAAAACGCTGATGGCACTGAAGTGTCTGGTAATATGATTTTTGATTCTGAGCGCGAAAACTGTTTAGTGAACGCAGTCATTAGCAGCTCATCCATCAGTGGCTTTTCGATATCCATAACCGCGGATCAATCTGAGTCGAACCGGTCTGGCAGCACAGTAACCGAAGGCAGCATTAACATGCAAATGACACAGTCGAATAACGGTAACAATCTAGATGGCACCTATGTTACCAGTGGCAACCAATGCAGCAATCCGACCGGTAGTGGCGTCGTTAATCTTGTTCGCAGATAGATAGCGGTTTGACACCCTTGCAAATGTTAGGCAAGGCAGTGTCCAGTCGCTGTTTTAACACAGGTTTTAATATGCGCACCAACTACCGTAATCATTTAAGAGCCTTGCTAATGTGTTGTGGGGTCACAGCACTCGGCGGGTCTTATGCGCTTGCAGCCGCGGAGCAAAACGCGGCAGCACGCACAGCAGAAAACGCCGTCATTCGCGCTTACTTTGCACCCATGGGCGCCGACAATGGCCCAAGCTCTGATAAGCAGTCGGATTTTGATTGCACTGAGCCGATTTTTACGGTGCTTGAGCTTAGCGAATATCCAGCTGGTAAACATCATTTAGGGGTTAAATGGATTGACCCTTCGCGAAATGTACGAGAACACACTCAATATTCATTCGGAGTCAGTGAGTCGGGGCAAACCAAACTTTGGGCGTGGCTAGACCTATCGCCCGCCACCGGCGCCGCGCTTATATCGTCGCTTA
>CAYGNS010000131.1:0-6524 GCA_964351295.1 uncultured Gammaproteobacteria bacterium | reverse complement strand
CAAGAATACTTTGAAAAAGGCATTCTGATGGTGGCGCTGATTAAATCGGGCGTAGAGTTGGCGTTCGAGACCATGGTAGAAGCGGGCATCATTCGCGAGTCTGCGTACTACGAATCGTTGCACGAATCGCCATTGATTTCTAATTTGATCGCGCGCAAAAAGCTTTACGAAATGAACGTGGTTATTTCCGACACAGCCGAATACGGCTGCTACTTGTTCGACAACCTGGCGCGACCTTTGTTAGCCGAAAAGTTGATGCCGAGCATTAGTAAGGTAGAAATAGGCGCGGGCTTAACGGGCGACACGGCGGTTGACAACGTAACGCGGGTACAGGTTAATGCGGCCATTCGCAACCACCCTGTTGAAGTGGTAGGCCGCGAATTGCGTAACCATATGACCGACATGAAAGCGATTATTTAATAGGGCTTCATTGGCTTCGCGCAGACCCCCATAGGGATGCGCGAAGCCAATAACCGAACACGATGCCGAACCAGAGCGTTCGGCTTTTTTGTGGGCATTGTGATCGCGGCATGCAGCAATCAAGCAGTAAGCGAACGGTCATTGACCCGATCTATAGTAAAAATCGCCCTTGCGCCCCACTGAATAAATCGTTCACATTATAGCTTTGTAGACTAAGATACTCACATACACTTTGCCTTGAATACTCGCCCTATGAAAACCTTAATTGCTGCCTTTGCCGTTTTACTCAGCGGCTATGCAGGGCCAACGTCGGCCGCCACACCTAACGCTAACTTACCGATGGATTTAACTCTGAGCTGGGTTGGAATTGCATCGCTGCTGTTATTCTTTATTGCGTATGTTTTTGTGATTCTGGAAGAGAAGATTCATCTGCGCAAATCTAAGCCGGTGCTATTAGCCGCGGGGCTCATCTGGTTGATGATTGGCATTGAGTACGCGCGGCATGGCGCGTCCCCTGCGGTAGAAGCTGGCATTCGTCATATCTTTTTAGAATACACCGAACTGTTTTTCTTTTTGCTCGTGGCCATGACCTACATTAGCTCCATGATGGATCGTGGCGTGTTCGAAGCCTTACGCGCGTGGCTAGTAAGCAAACAATATAGTTTTCGTAGTCTGTTTTGGATTACGGGCTTCTTAGCGTTTTTTATATCGCCCGTGGCCGACAATTTAACCACCGCTTTAATTATGTGCGCCGTCGTACTCGCGGTGGGCAAAGGCCATCCAAAATTTGTAGGGATTGCCTGCATCAACATTGTAGTGGCCGCTAATGCGGGCGGTGCGTTCAGCCCGTTTGGTGACATCACCACGCTGATGGTCTGGCAAAAAGGCATCTTGGAATTTGGTACCTTTTTTAAATTGTTCGTGCCATCGTTGGTGAACTTTCTAATTCCAGCCATGCTGATGCATTTTGCTATCCCTAATAGTCACCCTACACCGATCGAAACAGAAGCAGCCCACCTTAAGCGTGGTGGACTAACGATCTTGTTTTTGTTTTTTGCCACCATCGTCACAGCCGTAAGCTTCCACAATTTTCTGCACATACCACCCGTGTACGGCATGATGTTGGGCTTGGCGTATCTAAAAGTGTATGGATATTATTTAAAACAAAAACTACGCATCCAGATTGTAGAAGGTAGCGAAGTACACCAGAGCGAATCAGAACAAGATGGATTTGATGTATTCGACCGCGTTGCGCAAGCCGAATGGGACACACTCTTGTTTTTCTATGGCGTGATTTTAGCTGTGGGAGGTTTAAGTTTTATTGGCTACTTGAGCGGCGTGTCGGAATACTTCTACGTGGATTTGGGTCCCACCACGGCCAATGTGTTGGTAGGTATATTGTCCGCCGTAATCGACAATATTCCAGTTATGTTCGCGGTGCTCACCATGAACCCCGAAATGTCGCAAACGCAGTGGCTATTAGTAACACTCACTGCAGGGGTAGGCGGCAGCCTGTTATCGATCGGCTCAGCTGCAGGCGTGGCTCTGATGGGTCAAGCGCGCGGGCAGTACACTTTTTTCACTCACTTAAGATGGACGCCCGCGATCGCGTTGGGTTACGCCGCGAGTATCTATGTGCATTTTTGGATAAATGGATAGTCGCTTACAATACTGGAGCCCGGGGGCGATAGACCCCGTCGAACAGTATTGTGGGATCTTGCTCTTGGGTGAACGATTGCCAGAACTGGCGCACCGTGCCATCGCTATTGGCGGTCCACGTTATTTGCTGATAGGTGTTTTGCTCATCGGCTTTTGAACGCAGGATCATTTGTTGCCCCTCGCGTTCACCAAACAATTCAAGCTTGCCTCCCTGATTATCAAGCCACAGTTGACGCCATTGTTTTAGATCGGGGTCATAGAAATTAAAACTAGTACCCGAATACGCAGAGGTCGCGCTCTGCCAATGTTCTAAGATCATACAGCCTTGTTGCTCTAAACTAATCTTGCTCGTACCCGCTGGCTTACCATCGGGCGTTTCAACAGCCCATTCACCAACCCAAAAACGAAATTGTTGATACTCGGGCGCAGAGCAAGGTGGCTCATTCGCGACCACGCTGTTCGCTAGTAACATCAAACCAACAAAATACATCAGTTGCTTAATTACAGATAGTTTCATTTAACACCTCTTGCGCGTGAGTTTTAATATTGGTTCAGTAAGAAGTTTAGTTGCGCGCAAAGAAGTCGCGCCAACGAGGATGCGTAGGCAGCACCAAGCACAACAGACCAAGAAAGAAATAATCGAGCATTTGGTTTACCTCGCTCCACTCCTGCAGCACATAGTGCCCCACAAGCAAACTCAACATAAAGACAAACCAGGCGTACACCGTATAAGGTTTTAGTTGAGTAATAATGAGTGCCAGCCCTAAACCGATTTCGATAAACGGGATGATGCTTAGATAAGCATTGATTAATGGCGCGGGAAGCACAATGCGTAGATCACCTTGAAACGCTTGGCCATAGTAAGCGGCAAAGCCGCCGTCACTGAAAAACTTACTGGTGCCAGCAGTGAGCAAAATCACTACCATTACCAGGCGCACAATCAACTCAGCATCCTTTAGGGTTTTATCGTTAAACAGTTGCATACACACCACCTCACTTTGATTTAAACACAAGGATTGGTGATTAACTGTACCCCTAAGCCCACGCCCCTGCAAATTGCAGAATGCAGAAACGTCATCCCCGCCTCCATCCCTGCCGTCATCCCCGCGGAGGCGGGGCCAATAACATCACCCCCACACGAAGGTGGGGGCCATGAATCAGCACCGTGGTAGAAAATGGATTCCCGACGGCTCGGGGATGACGCATTTAATCATGGGAGTAACGATCAAGCCCTAAATTTCCTTAACACTCACGCTGCCACCACTAGTGCGCAATAAAAGCTGTGGACCACCGCCGTTGATCTCGCCTTCGATGCTGCGTTTGGTTAGATAACCATTCACTTTAAAGTCGCTACGCACACCACCGCCGCTCGTGCTCGCCACCAAATTCACGGCAATATCTGAAGCGAGGTAAGCGGTTACGCTGCCACCTGATGTGGTCAGTCGGCAGTCCGCTGTAGGTTGCTTAGTGAGCGTGGCTTTGATACTACCACCGCTAGTATGCGCATCAATATTACCCGCTACTTCATCTACACGAATCGAGCCGCCCGAAGTTTTAGCATCTACATTGCCCTTGATTTTGCCCAATGCAATTGAACCACCCGAGGTACGCACTTTCACTTCGCCGTTCAGATCAGCCAGTTCAATGGAACCGCCACCGGTTTTTACATCAATGTTGTATTCAGTAGGCACTTTGATCGTAAAGCGCACGTTAGCGTTGCGCCCCCAACCCCAACCCCAACTTTTCTCACGCTCGCCGACCACCGACACATCGTTGCCAGACTGCTTGAATCGCACCAAAAGGGCGTCGTCGCCCAAACGGTTTTCAACGGTAATTTCAACTGTACCTTTATCGTGCGAACTAATATCTACCGAGCCCACGTCAGAATCCAGCGTTAACGTGCCACCGCTTTTCACATCAAATGACTGAAATTCTGGGTTAGCTTTAGCCAAAGCGCTCGTTGCGAATACGGTGCTTAACAGCACAAACGATACAGCGCTTAATAAAGTGTTTTTCATTTTGATCCTCTTAATAGTCAGTTTATTCGCGGCAACAACAACTCTAAACGGCCGCCCCACGATCATTACTTGCTATCTATTAGACGCACATCGCGCACATTTGGTTTCACATAAAGCATTTTCTACCGCGTCATCCCCGAG
Source organism: uncultured Gammaproteobacteria bacterium (assembly GCA_964351295.1). GTDB lineage: Bacteria > Pseudomonadota > Gammaproteobacteria > Arenicellales > Arenicellaceae > Arenicella. The sequence goes on along the minus strand of CAYGNS010000131.1, from coordinate 2,286 downwards.
TCGTCAGGGATCCTCTGTCTGTCTCGGCGCTAGTTAGTGCTGGATCAACTAAACATCAAATCAATAGTTGAACTAGAAATTGATCTATATCAAGTGTCTTATATAAGACTCACCCTACACTAGCCCCACTTCAACCACTCCTAAGGTAGAAATTCACATGAAATACCAAAAATTAGCTTTAAGTTTAGCCGTTGCAGCCGCCTGCCTCGCACCATTGTCAAACACCTATGCCTACGAAAAAGGCGACATAATCTTACGCGCAGGTCCTGCAGTGGTAGATCCAGACTCATCTAGCAGCGCCATCCGTTTGGGCGGTGTAGATTTGCCTGGTACTGCGGTAACGGTAGAAGACGAAACGCAACTTGGCCTGACTGCAACCTACATGCTGGGCGACAAAATCGGCGTAGGCTTATTAGCAGCCACTCCATTTGAACACGAGATCCGCAGCACGGGCTTAGGATTGGACCGTATCGGTTCCACCAAGCATTTACCACCTACATTATCTCTCCAGTATTTTCCCGTGGGCGGTGCCGCCGCATTCCAACCCTACGTGGGTCTTGGTGTTAACTACACCACGTTTTTTGATGAGAAAACCGACGCTGGACTAGACGCAGCCCTCGGCAACACGTCAATGAAACTAGACGACTCTTTCGGTATCGCGCTGGAAGTGGGTGTTGACTACGCACTCAATGACCACTGGGCACTCAACGCCGCTGTTTGGCTGATCGACATCGATACTGATGCCACCATCAATTCTAATGTAGGTCAAGTTACGGTAGACGTAGACATCGACCCAACCGTATACATGCTGGGCCTAGCCTACAAATTCTAGCAGCCAACGTGCCGCTTCTCCTTTGCCGCCCAACGTAAAGTTGGGCGGTTTTTTTTTGCGCGGAGGAAACGTCATCCCCGCGCAGGCGGGGACGGGGATCCATTTTCTACCGTGGTGCTGATTCATGCCCCCACCTTCGTGGGGGTGACGTTATTGGCCCTGCGCGGGAATGACGGAATTGACTGTGCGAATAAACTAGCTAGCTGTCGGAATGACGGTGTGAAAAAGTTTTCAGTGTTTATCGGCCAATGAGGTTGTGCTATTTAAACTTCATCTAGCACTCTTGCCTACATTCGCTATGAACTTACTACGCTTTGTAAAGCACGCGCTGATGTTGCTGGCGTTGTATTTGCTTCTTATTTTGACATCGCCTGTGGTGCAGGCGGCTTGTGGCCCGAATGCTGGTTGGCTACCTTGGGCCACTCGCTCTTCGGCACCAGACTACCTTCCAGCAGGTGCTAAAAACACGCTAACGCAAACGAACCACTGTGGCGCGACTCGCGAAGTAAGTGCAACGTCCGCAAGCGCCACATGGCATTCCTGCGACACCACCACCGGCCTTACCGGTTGGCAACCAAAGCGCAACACCATCTGCAAGAATGTGCCTTTCACGGAAATCTGTTCGCGCTGGAATAAAGAGCGGCGCGTTTATGGTACATGGCAAGGTACCAATTGGCAGCCGGCCCGCAATACCGTATGCGAAGGCAACTCGTTTAGCCAGACCAGCAGTTGCGGCGTAATTCGCCAAACCACCGGCACCAAGTCCTGCTGCGGCGATTGGAGTCCTGCCCCTAATACAGTCTGCTCCACCGAAACATTTACACAGACTAATCAATGCGGTGCCACGCGCCAAGTAAACGGCACTAAAGATTGCTGTGTGCCAGAACCCTGGTCGCCCAAGCCTAATCAAATTTGTACTGGCATGGCGTTTACGCAAAGCAACAGCTGTGGGCAAACGCAACAAAGCGTGGGCACTAATGACAGTGCTTGTATTTTGGAAGACAACAGCCAGCTTGATTTGAATGAAGGAGATTTTCCGCACGACCCGAAGATTGCACGGGTTACATCCAACGATCTTTTAGGTACCGAGAAGGTCGGTGCCAACGCTACCAATAGCGTTAAATTGTTTAGCCGCCGCATGCCAGACGACCGTGGCGGCCCAGTAGAGTATTACCCCATTGTGATCACGGCCACTAATGCTGTACAAACCCAGCTGCCAATTTTTACGCGCGGTGACGATCTGGGCGCGTTCTTTCGCGCTAAAGCCAAAGGCTCGTTGGCAAACGACCCTAAACCTAGCGACCCGACGCACTTTTGCTTAGACACCGACTACCCAACCTTTCCCATTGCGGCAACATGCGTCGATTCAGGCCCGCGTGCCACCGCCTGCGGCACACATCAAATGGTGCAAAACTGCGCATGCGGGTTCAACACTAAAGGTACATGGTTCCCAC
>CAYGNS010000130.1:0-6529 GCA_964351295.1 uncultured Gammaproteobacteria bacterium | reverse complement strand
GTCTTACCCACTTCGCCAATCAACACCCTGATCAACTCTTCTCCACTGAGGCCCGAATGGCGAACAACGGCCACATTACCAAAACTCGAGTGCCCCAACGCTTTAATCAATCCGCTCTCGCTAGTCAACTCGCCGCGCACGTACTCGCTCGGGTCAATGCCAGCCTCCTGTAATGTCTTCTCTACATACTCTCCGGCCTGAACCACTGGCGCATTAGTTAAAATGGCGCGCGCCAATGCATCTTCCACAATTGCTCCATGCGCGTCCCGTTCTCGTTTTAATTCACGATAGTAACGGGTGCGATCGTTCTCATTGGCTTCATGCTTAGTCGGCGCAGCGGGGAAAACCACGCTTTGACTCAACACGTGGGTAAGGGCAGGAATGTGAAACATCTCTGCTTCATACAACGTTTGCTGGGATGAGAAGTAGCGCCCAAAATCGACTCCGTCTGGCAAGTACTCCTCCATAATTCTTCTACGTAAAGCTGGCGATTGGGTATTGGCCTTAACATCACTGCTAAACTGTTTGGTCTTGCCTAACGCAAGGCGGTAAGGCTCTGTTCGAGAGTCCGTAGTCCCTAGGGTGGTTTCCACCTCAAAGCAATGGTTCCAAGCGACTGCCCCAAAAGCTTCGTTAATATCACGCTTTACTTCCAAACTACTTTGTTTGGAAGTGCGCGCATGATCTTCACTCACTAGGGTCTCAAAGCCTTTTTCGTTCGTGGCTTTGATGCTCTGTAATAACGCGGTGTTAGAGGTGATCAGCGAACCAACGGCGTGACCTATATTGTGTAGCTGGGTGTGTAAAGTGAGTTCAAGCTGACCAATGGCGGCAGTCACAACATTGGCGGAGGTCGCTACGGCGGCGGATACACAACTATCGCATTGGGCTCTGGCTGTAAGCGACATGCCCATGAGCGCGATCAATAACACGCTTAAGCATTGACGCATCCACCCGCATCGCGCAGATCGCTCACGACGGTTAGAAGTCGGTGCATTCAAGGTCCGCTTTAGGGGTATAGTCATGGCCCAAGCTTTACCTCAATAGAGAACAGTTCATCAAGATGATATGCATACTCGCCCAAGGGAATCGCATCGGCGATTTCATGGTATACCTCCACCGCAACCTCTTCGATCTCACTGCACACACCCTCAATAACTCGGTCGAGAATTAAGCGCTTAAGACCCTCGAGCGAGATGAGGTTTACATAGATTGAGGGGCTTAGCAGACTCTTGAACGAATCAATCACCCCAAGTTGCTCTACACATTCACCATACAAATCTTTTAGCAAGGGCGGTACATCGCTCAACAACTCGCGAAAGTCTAAGGCGTGCCGATCGGTATAGGCCTGTTTACCAATGCTACGAGCGACATAATACGGACTGCCTTCTTGGCATGGTTCACCTTGGTACTCTTGGTACTCTGCAGGCGAATAGGCTAAGGTATTAAACGGAGCGGCGCTGACCGTCGGATATACAGTCTGGAAAGCAGTTGAACGAACGGTTCGAGGATCAACCTGCGCCCCTAGCGCATCAATGTAATAGGCGCTCAGCAGCACTACGGTGAGCACAAAGACACTTCCAATAGACAATAATTCCTTAACTAAGTGTTTCAGCCACATGCAGTCCCTCGCAAGCGTTGTCAGCATTAATGATCTTAAACTCGGCAGCATCAGCCAAACCGAGCCCACACATTGTTAGCGACAACTACCAACACGTACAACACTTAAAATTTACCGAGCGGCGATTCCCCTTTATACTGTGTTTATTTATAGTACTGTTTATTTAACCATGCCGCAGACTAATCTACCGCCACACTATTATTTAGATCATGGACTTGAGATCTTTAATTATCTCGAGCAACACTGTGCCCATTTACTGTCGTGTGAAGCAACCGACTACCTATCTTCTTTTCGAAGCTTGAGCCGCGATGAGCAATGTCTATTGATTCGAATTTGGTCTCGCAAACCGCGGTTCCTAACTAAAACCAGCCTTCTGTATGCGGAAATAGCCAATCCCCAACACTGCCTGAGCGTTCTACTCGAGCGTGGCTTTATAAACGAGATCAATTTTGAGCAGGCGGGACACGAACTGTTTAACACACTTACTAAACCCGGTTTACTCGCCCTACTTAACGAACTCGGAGCACAGCCTAGTAGCAACACATCCAAAGCGCGCCTAGTTGGAATGTGCGAAACTTGGCGCGCCGAGCATCGCTCCGCGATAGTCCAACCCATGGTGCTGCAACAGTATATTGAGCGCGCGCATCAAGAGCTTATTGATTATCTTTCGTTTCTCTATTTTGGCGACTTGCAAAACCGCTTTGAGCGATTCACGCTGCGTGACCTGGGTTTGATGACTACGCGCCAGTCACGCAAGAAGGCGTCTTCGCCAGCTCACGAGACAGAACAAAATGGTGCCGCGCATCAAGCTGCGCGTTTTACAGGGCTTGATGAAGCTCGCCATGAGTTTCTTTGCCATCGGTACCTTCGCGACCTTCAACAGAGCCGCTTAGACCAGGCAAAACTGCACGAAGCACGCGCCTTTTTACTTGCGCCTACAAACTCAATCAGCCACTGCCGCGACCGCTTGATTTTGGTCGTTGGCGAGCGACTCTGCGTAACCGAGCCAGACTCAGCACTGCACATTTGGCGACTCAGCGAGCATCACGAAGTGCTGCAAAAGCGTATTCGATGGCAGTATCAAGCCGGTGACAAAAATTAGGTTAAGCAGGAACTCGAAGAATTAGAAACCCACGATCTAAGCGCCGCAAGCGTAGTATTTGTAGCTGATTTTTATGCCCGCAAATTCGCTGGTAAGCGCACGAGTATTTATACTGATTTATTACAAAATGCGGCCGCCCCCATTGGCTTGGACGAGCTCTACCTGAACTCCGTAGAACAAGGCGTAATCGATTATTATCGACGTCAGGGCATTCAGGCCCAATTTACCGAAAACAAAGTGTGGCGCGCTTTGTTTGCACTCTTGTTTTGGGATCTGCTGTTTGATCAAGAAGGAGGGCAAGCCAATGAGTTTGATCGACTCCCTTTAACTTTACAGCGGGGCGACTTTTTCTCGCGTTTCGGCCCTGCCATCAACACTCGACTCGCCGAGCTAGCGGACCCTGCGCGGATGCAAAAGTTTCTCACCCGCACGGCGGTTTTGCAGCATGGTGTCTACAATGGGCTATTTCGCTGGTCCGAAGACCTGCTTGCAACGCTGCTATTGATTGTACGTCATGCCCCACAGGGCGCGATTACCAGCGTGATGATGCGTATGGCGAAAGACTATAAGAACAGCAAGGACGGTTATCCAGACCTGCTTGTGATAGAGGGCTCAAAACTGCGTTTTGAAGAAGTGAAAGCCCCTGGCGATGTGCTTAGACCCAACCAATTAGTCAGTATCATTCGTCTGCAACGCGCTGGGTTTAACGTATTAATTCGCCCAGCCCAATGGACCATAGACTCCGAACAAGTCTATGCAGTGGTTGATATTGAAACGACTGGGGGAGCACAAAGCGGTAACACAATCACGGAAATAGCCGTGGTTAAAGTGAGCAACCAGCAAGTGAGCAGCGAGTGGTCAACCTTGGTGAAGCCCACTCGGCCCATTCCCCGTCACATAACGCATTTAACGGGCATAAGTAATGCCATGGTGGAAGATGCCCCAACCTTTGCAGAAATTGCCGACGAACTCCGCCAGCAACTCGAAGGTTGCATTTTTGTAGCGCACAATGTCGGCTTTGACTATGGCTTTATCAAAGCCGCTTACGAGGCCATGGACCGGTCCTTTGTTATGCCGAAATTGTGTACAGTGCGCGCTACTCGAAAAGTGTTTCCGGGATTGCCCTCTTATAGTTTGGGCAAACTAGTGCAACACTTTGACATCGACCTGAAAAATCATCACCGCGCATTAGACGATGCGCGTGCTACGGCGCATCTACTGGGTTTGGTTCAAGCGCACACTGCAAATCAAACTTGTGGTTAGTTTTCCCGCTCTAGACTGATTGCGGTTTTACCCCATGGTTGGCGCTCGTTTGCGGTGTTGCGTTAAAAGGTAAGCAACGGCGCCCGCTAAGATTGTGGGAACGGCGGCAACAAACTGCCACGGTGCGTGTACCGCGGACAGGGCGGCGAATAACACGGTACAGGTAACAAATACAATCGGAGCAACAGGGTACCATCGCGAAACTGGGCGCTCACCAAAGCGCCACTGACGTACAAACAAACTGCTCACAGCCAAAGCCAAGCACAACGATAAAGTCAGCCCTAAGTACGACAGTAAGTCACGTAGATCCGCAACCAGAATAAGCATTAACGCCATCACTACCTGCAGCACAATCGAGGCTCTGGGTGGTGTCCCTACTCGCATTTTAAATAGACTTGGCAACGCACCATCTTCGGCCATCTTGGCGTAAACGCGTGGCCCCGCCAACACCATTGCTGTAATCGAAGTGAGTAGCGAAACCGCAATCACCAGTTGTATCGCCCACACCCCTAACTCACCAGCCAAAGCCTGTGCCGCTACAATCGCAATATCGGGACGACCCACAATCTCACTCACGGGCGCTGCATAGAGTAATACGGCATTTACAAGTACGCACAATACTAAGGTTGCGACCGTACCGTAGAACATGCCAAGGGGCACAATACGTTTGGCATCGACCACCTCGCCTGCCACATACGCCGCGGCGTTAAACCCCGAGTAACTGAGCGATATCCAAACTAAGCTATTCGCAAATGCTAACCAACTAAATGCCGCCAACGGGGCGAAAGGCTCAGAGGCAGCGTTACTTAAACCGTCTTGCCGAGTAGATCCTAGACTCAATTGCCAAGCAGCCCACAGCAGCAAAACGACTAAGATCACCAACATCAAACTCACAATCCACTCGTGTACTCGGGCACCAGCGCGCACACGAAACAAATGAATTACGCCGGCAAACACCGTGACCATAACCGCTAGAACATCGGTGGGTAAACTTGCAAACCAAGGTAATGAAGCAACGGTATAGGTTTCAAAAGCGGTGGCCGCAAACGCGATGGCGCCGGGAAACCCCGCGAGTAATGAGATCCATCCCGCGATATAACCAGCCATCGGATGAATCGAACGCGACAAATACAGATACTCACCACCCGATTCACTAATTCCGCGTACTAACATGCCATAGGAAAGCGCGCCGCTCAGCGCAATGAATCCGCCAACCAGCCACGCAAGCATCACCCACTCGCGCGAGCCTAGATCAGCGAGAGCAAACCCAGACGTCGTGTAAATGCCCGCGCCCACGGCATTGCCCACTACTAAGGCGACCAAAGTCCACAACCCAAAAACGGGCCGCTCTGCACCACTCATGTGTCAGTACTCACCGAATGAGATAGCGCTTCAATCTGCTGCAACTGTTCTACTGGCATAGTTCGCAAGCGCTCGATATTGCGCTCAGGGATTAGATCGATATCAACATAGTGGTCAACCGCCCAAGCGATACTTTGCTCGCGTAATATATGCAGCAATGGATAAGGAGATCGATTTGTGTAATTTGCCGGATCCGCGTTATCGGTTCCAGCGAAGCAATATTGTGGGTGAAAGCTCGCTAGCTGTAGCTGCCCCTCTAAACCTAGTTCTTGAAGAATCGCCTCAGCGGCGTCTAAAAATTGATTGTAGGCCGCAAAGTCGGCCAAACCCTTGTCCAATACAATGAGCGTGGTTTCAAATTGGTCAGCCTGCGCTAACTGTACGAGCTCAACCGCAAGTAAACTCAATATTTGCGGCTCTTGTGTCTCAGAGCTCCGTACCATGCGTACTCGACCTGCGTGCACTGCCGATTGGGCAAATGGACAAAAGTTGTGGCGAATAACCACCTCGGTAAGCCAGCGCTCAACCGATTGGAGTACCGGGTCTAGTTGATTCGGCATTGAAATATCCACCGCTTTAGAGCATTGATCAATGGTGCTGGCCACGCACCGACTCGTCATCATTTAACCCAAACCTCTAGCCATTATTGGACTGCTATTGGTTGGGCCCGTTGTCGGCAAGCGCGCGAAAAATGTGCAAAAGGCATAATTTTGCGCGAAGTCGGCACTCCGAACCTAAGCGAATCATAGCAGTTAGTCGCAATGCGCCATACGGTTGAGCCGATAAATCGCCTTACTCCCTACGACCTTGGGTTGGCAATTACGCCCGTTTGTGTCCGACTCAGTACTGTGCGCAGATGACCGAAATGCTAATCAAGCTGACGCAAAGACTGGAGCGGCGGTACGGTAATAATAGGACGACTACGCAATAAGCCTAAGGCACCGATCAAAAGAGCACCACTGACCACCCCCAGCAACCACAATGTGGGGTGCAAGCTTGGAGCCATGTCAAAGACTTGAGTTTGCATAAAATACAACACCACTTCGGCGCCAATGCTCGCGATTAAACCGGCAATCAGACCCAAGGTCACAAATTCAACAGCCAAAGCACCAAACACTAGTTTTTGCGAGCTGCCGAGTGTACGCAATATGGCGTTTTCAGGCAGTCGCTCGTCAACCGAA
>CAYGNS010000129.1:4819-6544 GCA_964351295.1 uncultured Gammaproteobacteria bacterium | reverse complement strand
CTGTATAGAAAACTCATAAATAATTAGGCAAAGAGGTTGGAGGCAAATAAGGTTCAAATAATTAGGTCAGCGAGCTTAGCTGTGCCTTTGCTCGCTCGCGAGATTCATTGTCGATCTTTAATACGTCTTCTAAAGTACTCGGTGCTGACACTAGGTTAGCCGCGAGCATGGCCTCTATTACATCTGCAATTAGGCGGGGTATAGAGGTAAAGGCTATTTGTTCACTTAAAAACGCTTCCACCGCAATCTCGTTAACCGCATTAAGAATAACGGGAACGGCACCGCCCTGCTCGGCAGCGTCTAATGCTAACGCCAAGCATGGAATGTTATCCAAGTCCGGTGGATGAAAATCCAACCGAGCGATGTCGGCCAAATTCAAGGTCGGAGCGCCGGACACTATGCGGTCTGGCCAAGCTAACGCATGCGCAATTGGAATGCGCATATCCGGCGCGCCCAACTGTGCCAAAAACGAGCCATCCACATATTCCACTAAACTGTGAATAATACTCTGCGGGTGAATCAGCACTTCTAACTGCCGAGCGGGCAGATCGAACAAAGCACTGGCTTCGATAAGCTCTAAACCTTTGTTCATCATGGTGGCAGAATCCACCGAAATTTTGCGTCCCATACTCCAATTAGGATGCGCGCAAGCCTGTTCTGGAGTCACGGCCTCTAGGCTCGCCCATGATCGACCTAAAAACGGCCCACCCGAAGCCGTGAGATGCACACGCGCAACCTTTTGTGTCGCTTGATCAAAAGGCAAGCACTGAAAGATTGCGTTGTGCTCGCTGTCGATCGGGAGAATCACCGCACCGCTGCGCTGCGCTGTGTCCATAAACAGGCGACCCGTCATCACGAGCGGCTCTTTGTTTGCAATAAGTACCTTTTTGCCACATTCTACCGCCGCCAACGCTGATGCCAAACCTGCTGCTCCCACAATGGCGGCCATCACGACATGCACTTCGGGTAAGGCGACGACATCGTTAAGCGCGGCTGCGCCGCTTAATATGGTCAAAGAGGTGTCTTGCGCAAACTCCGCGCTTAGCAGCTTCGCCGCCACCGTATCGCAAACCACCACATAGCGGGGGCGAAATTCGACAATTTGCGCCCGTAGGCGGTCAATGCTCGTATTCGCCGTTAATACTTCGACTGTGTAACGGTCGGGATGCAAGCGCACGACATCCAAAGTGCTCATACCGACGGAGCCCGTGGAACCAAGCACTGCCAACCCAGCGACTCCTTGCAAACGAGTACTCATTGGCGGCGTATAGGTTGGCTAAATTCCGCGTCAGACCAACCCCAACAGCTTTTTAGAAAGACCGTAAACATAAGAGCTTAGCCAACGCGCGAGGGCGCGATTACTTCCAAAATCCCAGCACGATTAAACCAGCCGCAAAAAACGGTGCAGCCGCTAACATGCTATCAATGCGATCAAGTATGCCCCCATGGCCTGGGAGAATATTACTGCTATCTTTCAAGCCGACATGGCGCTTCAATTTACTCTCGAATAGATCCCCACCTACGGAGACAGCGGCCGTCAACATGCTCACCGCCACTAAAGAAAGAGCCAATTGAGTGTTGAATAAAATCAAATAAATTGGGGTAAACACGACCAACACCAACGCGAGCCCGCCTAACATGCCTTCTACCGTTTTGCCTGGGCTTACTTGTGGCGCGAGCGGGCGACTGCCAAAGCGACGACCAACAAAATAGGCGCCCCCATCC